>JAFTDZ010000197.1 GCA_017453885.1 Clostridia bacterium | reverse complement strand
TGCCCGGTCATCTCTATTATCCTGTCCGCAAGGGTGGATTTACCGTGATCTATATGCGCTATTATGCAGAAATTTCTTATGTTTTCCTTCTTCGTCTTTGCCATATTTTTTATAAAAGTACCCTTTTTCTCACATTAACTCACTTTTCGAGGAGTTTTACCCAAGCGGGGAACTTTACAGCGAACTCCTCGTTCGACGACGTGCGGCTTATCATATCCAAAAGCCTTTCCACGCCTTCTTCGCGGGTTATGAACCTGCGCACGAGGAAAGCGCAATCCCTCTCCCTGTCGGAAAGGAGAAGTTCGTCCTTCCTCGTTCCCGATCCGAAAAGGTCTATCGCGGGGAAGATCCTGCGCTCGGCAAGTTCGCGCGTCAGGTGTATTTCCATATTGCCGGTGCCTTTGAATTCTTCGTAAATAACGTCGTCCATCTTGCTGCCGGTTTCGATAAGCGCCGTGGCGAGAATGGTAAGGCTGCCGCCGTCCTCTATATTGCGCGCCGCGCCGAAGAATTTTTTCGGCGCCTGAAGCGCCGCGGGGTCTATGCCGCCGGAAAGTATCTTTCCGCTGGAAGGCACCGCTTGGTTATAAGCGCGGGTAAGGCGGGTTATGGAATCGAGAAGGATAACTACGTCCTTACCGAGTTCGACGAGGCGCTTCGCCCTCCACATAACGAGTTCCGCCGCGCGTATATGGTGTTCGGCGGGCTCGTCGAAAGTGGAATAGACCACTTCGCCGTTTACGCTGCGTTTAAGGTCGGTAACTTCCTCGGGGCGTTCGTCTATCAGAAGAACGATAAGGTGAACGTCCGGGTGGTTTTTCTCTATTTCCTGCGCTACTTTTTTAAGGAGCGTAGTCTTGCCCGTTTTCGGCGGAGCGACGATCAACCCCCTCTGCCCTTTGCCGAGCGGACAGAGAAGATCCATTATTCGCATGGTATAATCGCCGTCGCCGCTCTCGAGCGTAAGCCTCTTCTCGGGGTAACACGGAACGAGATCGTCGAAATTTCTCCTCTCCGTTCTCGGCGGCAAGCCGTTTACAGAAAGGACTTCCGTCAGCGATGAAGAACCCGTTTCTCTCGTCCTCTCCGCTCGCCCCACAACGAAGTCACCGCGGCGGAGCCAGTAACCCCTCACAGCCTGTCTCGAAACGAAAGTATCTCCGTTGGTGGAAGTTTCGTAATTTTTAGCGCGAAGGAAACCGTAACCGTCGGCATGCACTTCGAGAACGCCGCTCACCGTATCCGAACGTGCTTCCGCCTCGCTGTCCTGCAATTTATCCGTTCGCGGCGCGTCCTGCGGGGGAGCGACCTTTGAATTTTTTACGTTACCGCGCCTATGCTCCGTTTGTTCCCGGGGGGAAAAGTTATCTTCCGCGGGCGCGCTTTCGCTCAGCACCACCTGCGGGCTTTCGCCCGGCGTCTGTATTATAACGGGCGTGTTTTTTACGGCGGCTTTTCTGCCGCGCTTGCTCTTTACGGGCACGGCGCCGTTCTGAATGCTTATTATCTGATCGATAAGTTGCCCCTTCGTTCTCGTTCCGGGGGTGCCGCCGAGGGAACGCAATATATCCCTTAAAGCGAAAATGCCGTATTTGTTCAGTTCTTTCCTTTCTGTAGAGTTAGCCATTTGATCCCTCCATTATTACTCCTGAAATTTTATAAAAGTTACGGGTGAAAAATTTTCAATATTATCTGCGGTGATCTCGAAACCGTTTTCCACGGTGTTAAAATTTTCAAAACGACTTAAAAAATCCTGCGGGCCGGAAATATCTATCTTGTTAAAGCGGGTTTTGTAGTGCATCGGCACGGTGACCTTCGCGCCGATAGCCTTTGCGTATTTTGCCGCGGTCGCTCCGTCAATGGTGTAATTGCCGCCCACGGGTATAAAAAGTATATCCGCGCCGACCTTGAACTTCTCCGCGTTCTCCTCGGTGAAAGGTTCGCCGAGGTCGCCGAGGTGCAAAACGCGTAAACCGTCTAAATCGAAGAAAAACGCGTTATTTTTGCCCCGCAACTTGCCATGCGCCTCGTCGTGAAAACAGGGGATGGCGTTAAAGCCGCAAGCGGTTTCCGTAATTATCCTGCCGGCTTTCACCCCGTCGAAATTGTTGTGGTCGAAATGCCCGTGCGAGGATAAAACGAAATCGCACTCCGCCCGTTTGAGCGGAAAGCCTATATCCCCGAAAGGATCCGTCACCACGGAACGATCTTTGCCTTTCAGGTAAAAGCACGAATGGCCGAGATATTCGATATACATAAAACACCTCTTGAAAAAATCGTAAAATGCGGAAACGCCGCGTTATTTTACACCGGCGCGCCGAGTTTTTCCGCCCGCAAAGAAATGTTGAAACGGCTGCTGTTCCCGCCTATCTCGGTAACGTAATCAATACTCATATCCACGTTGCCGTCCGCCTCTACGGCGGAGAGATCTATCGTCTTTACCGAAAGCGGAATTTCACCGAACGGCGTAACAATGCTTGCGGAACAGACCGCGTCCTTTTCAAAAGTGAGCACGGAATTCATCTCGCCCGTTCGAGCGATGCTTATAACTCCGTCGCCGATAACTATTTTTGTCGGATCGTGACTGTCCTCGTCCTCGTAATGAACTGTGGTAAAGCCGTATTCGCGAAAGACGTCGCCGAGCATTATTATCTCGTTCGTCTCCCCGTCAACGGTAGATTTTATGGTAATTCTGTAATCTTTCATATGTATGAATCGAAAATCTAAACGCGGGCGAAAAGAAACCGCCTCGGGATATTCTTATGAGTTCCTATCAACCGATTTGAATAATCACGAATTGTAAAAGCCTCTCCTTCGGTAAGATAGTCACTATCAGTATAATTGTATTGCCCTGTTATCGCAGCAAAGGCGCGAGTAT
>JAFTDZ010000196.1 GCA_017453885.1 Clostridia bacterium | reverse complement strand
CACCTACGCGGAAACGGCGGAAGAACTCGGCATGTCTTTGCAGAACGTGCGCTGGCATCTCGACAGGATCGTTGAAAAGGGCAACTTCGAGAACAAGCACGAACTTTTGATGACAATTCTCGACAGTAAACTTATCGTCACCAATCTTTTAGACGAAGATTAAAAGACGAGGGCTGTTTAGTGCTGTTCCATTAGGGATTTTATGAAAAACTGAAATTTTATGGTAATTGCACTTTCAAGCGGTGGGCAAATAGGGATTTGGCATTCAGTCCAAATCCTTATTTTTATGCGAAAAAATTAAAATCCCCGAAAATTAGCGCTTTTGTAGTGACACTCCTTTTTAATTGTTTTATAATTTGTTATGTATAAATATATACAATAAAAAAAAGGAGCAGATTATGAAGATCAAAAAACTTTTACTTGCGGCGTTTTCAGCCGTGTTCGCGTTCGCGCTCGCAATGTCGCTTATAAGCGTAAGCGGAAGCCGCGCGCAGGCGGATGAAATTATCGACAGCGTTTCCATAACGGTAAACGCGCCGGAAGCGGGTAAAACCGTGGGCGATATCAACGCTCTCCCGCAATTTGCAAACGAGGACCTTTACTGGACGAGCGGAGAATATGCCTTGTGGATAGATAACACCGCCGACAAAGACATGACCGACGCCGATACGTTTATCGGCGGGCACGAATACACTTGCCAACTTCAACTCTTTGCAAAAAATTACCCGAGCAATAAATTCCTTTTGTCGGGGTTGGGCAATCCGGACGTGAACGTGCGCGTCAACGGTATGGTTGGTTACGCAACGAAGGCGTATAATATTTTTTTTAATCAACCCGAATACTGCATTTGGGTAAAATGCGATTTTCCCGCTCTGCCCGAAGTCGCTATCGACACCGTGCGCGTTACGGACGTTACCGAGCCGAAGTCGGGCGCTAACCCGTCGTTCAACGTCACGCCGTTTGTGGGTATGGCGGAACTCAACACGTTCATGGGCACCGCCGACAGCGGCGTTTACTGGTACGATTATTCAACCGGTTCCGGCTTGACGGCGGATAAAACTTTTGAAAAGGGCAAGACCTACGAACTTCAGATATACCTGAAGGCGCAGGAAGGTTATTACTTCAAAAATCTCAAAACCTATATAGATTACGAGCAGACCGAATGCGACTATAACGAAAATTATATCACCATGCGCAAGAAGTTCGTATGCGAGGATACAAAGATAACGAATGTTTACGTAAGGGATCTCGACGCGCCCGTAGCGACCAACAACCCTGATTATCTTATAGAGTGCAACGACGACCATTACGACTACGAAGTGAAGTGGTACGACGACAGCAGCAACCTTCTCACGTCGTCGTCCGTATTTGAAAACGGCGAGGAGTACCACGTTGAGATAGTTCTAAAAGCCCATGAAAATTACGGCTTTGCGATGGACGGCTCTCTCCTGAAAGTTACCGCCGCGCTCAACGGCGATCCCGTCGTGCCCGATCCCGATCTTATCTCCGACGAATCCGTTTGGGACAAGACCATATATATAAGGTATAATTTCGCGCCCTGCGGCGGCGGAGCGGTGAAAAATATATTCATAAACGGCCTCGTAGAGCCGAAGCACGGAGCGGTGGCGGAGCAATCGGAAAAAACCCTTGCGGAATCCGCCGCGTACAAAGTTACGGGCATCGCCTGGACGGACGAGATAGGCACCATGCTTTCCGGAACGTACGCCAATTATTTCGAGTACGGCAAAACGTATTACGCGAAAATGATGATTCTGGCAAACGACGGATTTACTTTCGATAGCGACTGCAAAGTTTACGTGAACGGCAGGCAACTTATCGGGGGAGAAATACAAGCCTACGATTCGGACAATTACGAGGTGAAAGTAGGCTACACCTGTGCGGCGAAGATAATAAACCGCGTTGACGTTACGATAACCGAACCCGTTCACGGCGAACACCCCACAGGCGACGGCGAAGTAGGCGACGAGAAAGCGTATAATTTATCGGGGCTTTTGTGGTATCCCGACGCCGATTACGAAGAAGGATATCCGCTCGATAACGATCATACGTTTACCGATAACTACGGCAGCGCGAGTATATACGGCGCCTGGATATATCTCGAAACGAATAGCGGATACGAATTTGCCGTTGACGAACACGGCGATCCCGCGGTGGACGTTTACGTGAACGGAATATGGACGATAGGCTTGAAGTGCGAAGGCAACGAGAACGCGAAAGAGAGTATGGACGTTAAAATGTCTTTCTATTGCGAGCCCGTATATACCATAACCTTCGACCACGGCGACCACGGCAGCGGAAGTATGGAGCCCGTTATCTACTCGTCGAAGTATCCTTACGATTTACCCGAATGCGGATTTACGGCGGACGAGGGTTATTACTTCGCCGGCTGGAACGAATCCGGCACGGGCGAACCGACGGAAAGCCCTTATATGGTAGCCAACAACATCACCCTTTACGCCATCTGGCGCGAACACGAACACACCTATAACGAAACCGAGTGGCAGTACGACGCATACAGCCACTATCACGAATGTACCGATCCCGACTGTCCGGACGACGTTTTCGGCAGAAAGGATGAAGAAGCGCACGTTTACGACGACGATAACGACGCAACCTGCAACGTCTGCGGCTACACGAGAGTTTTAGTTAAATATACCGTTTCTTTCGACGCGAACGGCGGTTCGGGCGAAATGGAAGAGATGTATATCGGTTATCGCGGGCCTTTCTTTTTACCCGCGTGCGGTTTCACCCCGCCCGAAGATAAGGTTTTCCTCCACTGGACGATCAACGGTTTATCGTACGAAGAGGGGCAACTTTTAGCGTACGTGTGGGATAGCAACATCGTTGTAAAGGCGGCTTGGGCAGATATTGCCGATACGTTCGCCGTAACTTTCGACCTCGCCGGCAGGGCGGAAAATATAACCGTAAGGTATGCCGAAGAAACCGTCGTTCAGGACGTTGTGTCCGATTACGCAGACAAGGGACAGACCTCTCTCAACGGCGAATACATTGTCGGCTTCTCCTTCGGCGAGATAAACTATAACGACGATCCCTCGGCTATATACGGCAGCCTTATAGGCGCAGACGATTACTATACGGCTGTAAATTCCGATACCGTTCTCTACGCTTACTGGGTATCCCTTCCGGATCCTCTCTATAAGGTGGCAACGCCTGCCGGCGGAAACGTGAATGCCGACGGAGAAGTTCACGAACTCGGTAAATTTACGTTTACCGACTATCCCGTTCCGTCGATCTTTGAAGAAGGAAATTACAGTTTCGCCGTAAATTTCGCATCGGCGGGGCTTGTAAATAAGGCGGATCCCGAAAACGTAGTTCCCGTGGAAATATATATTTACCGCGAAGAGAACACTTGCTTCACGCTCGGCGAAAATATCGTTGCCACGTATAATAATACGGAAAAATACGATTTCATCTCCCTTGCCGGCTCGCACGAATACATTTATATCGACGGCTACGGAACGGAAGAGGAATTCGCCGCGGTGAACGTTTCCGGCAAAATAGCGATATGCAACCGAGGGAATATTTCCTTCTATGTCAAGGCAAACAACGCGGCGGCTGCCGGCGCGGCGGGTATCATCGTGGTGAACAATCAAGACGGCGTGATATATATGAATTTGGACTATTACGAATACGATGCCCCCTGCGTTTCCGTACTTAATGAAGCGGGCGATCTTCTCAGGTCGAACGGAACGGAGCATAGCAGCGGAAACGTAACTTATTACACCGGCACCCTGAACGTTTTATCCGAAAAAACAGTCAATTACAGTAATTTCAGCACAAATAATTTTTACACCTACGATATGTTTACGGACTCTGCCGACGGCAATACCGTATGGTACAAGATCGCCGATCCTTCCGCGATACGCGAGGGCGCCGAATACGTAGGTACCGTGGTTTACACTGTAACCGTTTACGAAACAGGCGAGACAAAGACCTTCACCACCGAGATAAAGATAAACGGCAAAGCGGGTGCCGAAAATTCCGATACTTCCGGCGAAACCTCGGATAAAACTTCCGATAAAACCTCGGACAAAACTTCCGACGCGGTTTCCGAAGGAAAGAAGAAAGGTTGCGGCAAGGGTTGCAAAGGCGTTTTGGATTCGCCCGCGGGTATTGCCGCGTGCGCGGCGGCGGCTTTCGCTCTTTATGCTTTCGGCGTGGTGCGCCTGAAAAAATACGGAAAGAAAAACGGTTGACTTAAATGAAAAAATTATTCAATAAACTTTTCGGCGGCAAAACGGAGAGGGATACGGACGACGTTGACGGCGGCGTTAAAAAACACATAGACCGCAACGCGCCCAAAATTATAGAATCCACAAATCTCACGGATTTCAGTTGTAAATTTTCTCTGACGTCTTACTTTCACGATGGCGCGAAAGACGGTTTCGACGGGCTTTTCAACCTCTCCGCATCCCTTTCCGAAGGCAAGGTGACGGGCAAATACGTCCACACCAGAACGCGAGCGGAGCACGTTTCCGCCTCTTTTACGGCAGGCGAAGAACTCCTCGCCGAACTCGAAAAGATCATACGCGAAGAAAACGTCGCTTCCCTCAACGGTTTGGAAACTTTCACTTCCGGCTTGCCCGATTTTTACGGCGCGTCGCTCTGCGCGGAATACGCTTCCGGCGAGTGGATATACACGAGCAACAATCAGGATATAGAACTGCCCATGTCCGCGCTGCGCCGCTTCAAATCGGCGTTTGACGGGGCTTTGAAAACCAACAACTCCGCAAACGTCATAAACCCCGCGCTTAAGGCCGCGCCGACCGTTCCGATGGAAGCCGTTGAAGATTACGACGCGGGCTGGGTGTGCGAATGCGGCGCGGTAAACGGAAAGGACGCGAAAAATTGCTCCGCTTGCGGTAAAAAGAAGGAAGGGGAGCCGAAAGCGGAATGTATCTGCGGGCTTAAATTTTACGGCAAACTGCCGCCGTTCTGCCCGTGTTGCGGCGAAAAGACCGAACAATAAAACATCAAATAAAATAAAGGAGAATCTTATGGGAATTTTTGACGCGCTTTTCAACCTGAAAAGCAAGGCTGTAAACAAGGCGAGGGCGGCGATGAGCCCGAAGGAAACTTTCAAGTTCGAAAAACTGCCAGAAACCGTCGAAGAACTCAAAGCCATGCCCGAAGCGACTATGGACAGCCCCTATAAAACCGCGGCGCTCACCGTATGCGCGCTCTGCGCTTACGCAAAAAACCGCGAAACCGGCAAGGAAATGTTAAACTTTTTAAGGGGGCCGCGCCCGCTTTCGGGTATAGACGTATCCTTCCTGAACGACAGATTTATGGACGGGCAGGATTACGTTCCGCGCTCTTTCTTCGATGGGGCGTCGCCCGCCAACGATTATACGCCCAACATTCCTTACGTCCTCACCGTAAAGTCCAACCAGTATTCGGACGACAACAAAAATTATAAAAAACTTTTCGTCCAGAGCGGCGGGGCGGATAGCCTTCGCGCAATAATAATGCGCCTCGGCGCGGATAACAAGTGGTACCTTTGGGAGCAGGAATTGCTCTCCGGTATCAGGCAGAAACAATCCGAAAACCCGTGGGCGTAAAGGAGAACGTTATGGAATTCGAAGGAAAATACAAAGTTAAAGCGGTGCGCGTCTTTTCGGAAGGCGGTTCTGAATATCTCTCCGCAGCCGAGATAGCGGCGCTTGAAGACAGCGAGGAGAACGAAGACGTAAAAGCGATGGTGAAAATGTTCGTCGATATTTCCGAAAGGGAACTTGCCGTAAAATTTTCCGTCACGCCGGAGGAGGCAGAACAGGCGCGGCAGGAGGACGAAGACGCCGTTTTCGACGAGGACGGCTTGCTCGTTCTTGAACGTCACGAAATAATTTGCGACGGCGGCGTTTTCAAATACGAGTGCGGCGAAAGCGACGGCGAACCTTTCTTCGCCCCGTTCGCGCGCACCGAAGACGGCGACCTTCTCTATGGCGAAACCATCGTTTTAGAGAGAGTAT
>JAFTDZ010000023.1 GCA_017453885.1 Clostridia bacterium | reverse complement strand
CTTGCCGACTTCCTCGAGAGTTCTCGGGCGGCCGTCGTCAATGCCGTAACGCAGTCGCAATACCTTTTCTTCACGCGGGGTGAGTGTATCGAGAACGCCGATAAGTTGTTCCTTTAGCATTGTGAACGAAACCTGATCGGTCGGGGCGGTGGCGTTGTCGTCCTCGAGAAAATCTCCGAGATGGCTGTCCTCTTCCTCGCCGATAGGGGTTTCCAGCGAAACGGGGTCTTGCGCTATGCGCTGTATTTCCATAACGCGGTCCTCGCTGATGCCCATAACTTCGGCTATCTCTTTAGGCGTAGGCTCGCGGCCGAGTTCCTGAAGGAGTTGACGGGAAACGCGTACCTGCTTGTTTATGGTTTCCACCATATGCACGGGGATACGTATCGTCCTCGCCTGATCCGCTATCGCGCGGGTTATGGCTTGGCGTATCCACCAGGTGGCGTACGTTGAAAATTTGAAACCTTTCTGATAATCGAACTTTTCGACCGCTTTCATAAGGCCGAGATTGCCTTCCTGAATAAGGTCGAGGAACTGCATTCCCCTGCCGACGTATCTCTTCGCTATCGAAACGACAAGGCGAAGGTTTGCCTCGGAAAGCATCTTCTTCGCAGCCTCGTCACCCTCTGCCATCTGCCGGGCAAGTTCTATCTCGTCGTCGGCGGAAAGGAGCGGAACCCTGCCTATGTCCTTGAGGTACATCTTCACGGGGTCGTCCATATTTATTTCTTTTATGAGTTGCTCGTAAAGATCCTTGTCCCTCTCGTACTCGTTGATCACCTGTATTTCGGCGTTTTCAAGCGCGCGGTAAACGTCCTCTATCTGCTTGTCCGTCGCGTCGACTTTGTCGATACGGTCAAACAGCGCTTCCGCCCCGATTGAACCGCGTTTGCGGCTTTCCTCGATGATAGTATTTGTCAGTTCCATCAATTCCTGATCGGTTATACCCATTGTGATTTTATCCTCCGTCCGTCGGCTTTGCCGCCGGTATATGCTTTACTTTTGCAATTTGCGTATTTCCGCCATAGTTCCGGCTATCTCGCGCGTAACTTCGGCGCGGGTGGCGGCGTCGGTCTCCTCGTCCGCGCGCGCTTTCAGTTCCTTTAACTTTTCCTCGAGGGCGTTGGTCTTTATCAGCCGAACGCAATCGTCGAAAAACCTGTCGTCGGTATCCTCGGTAATAACGGGCGTTTCGAGAAGGTTGAGAACTTCTTCCGCCTCTTCCCTGCCGTCGTCCGCCATATAGTCGTACAGAAGAGAAGGTTTTATCTCTATACCCCCGCTTAAAAGATCCCTTACGTAAGACGCTATTTCCACCCTGTACCCGTCGGAAAACTTCAGCCCGTCGAGCGAGCGGACGTCTTTAAGCGGCCGTTTTGACGACCACAGCGCCCTCGCCAGCACGAACCTCTCCGCCTGCACGATGCGGTTCGCCGTCTTTTGACGAATCGGTTCCTGCGCGTTTTCGCGTGATTCAGGGGACTTTTCCATATCTCTCATCAACGATTGATAGGTTATGCCCGTCTCGCGGGAAACGTTTCTCAACAGTTCTTCCCTCTCCGCCTCGGACGGACTTGAGGAGATCACCTTGATCGCTTCCGCCACGTATCTGCGCCTGCCTTCGGCGCTCCCGTCGAAAAACTTGTCTTTAACTATCTTCAGTTTGAAGTCGATAAGCGGCATTGCCTCGTCAAGGCATTTTCTGTAACCTTCCGCGCCCATGTTCCTTATCACGTCGTCGGGATCCATTCCGTCCGGCAGGGAAACGACTTTTACGTTCAATCCTTCCGCCTTAAGTATCTCCAACCCGCGGATATTCGCCGCCTGACCGGCAAAATCTCCGTCGTAGCAAATAAGCACGTTTTCGGTGTAGCGCTTCAAAAGCCGCGCCTGCTCTTTAGTGAGCGAGGTGCCCATACTCGCAACGACGTTCCTGAACCCCGCGGAGAACAGCGAAATGGTATCCATATACCCTTCCACCATAATTATCTCCTTTATGGGCCCCGCCGCTTTCTGTTTTTTTATCTGGTTTATGTTGTAAAGCGTTTTGTTCTTTACGAACAAAGACGTTTCCTTCGTGTTTTTGTACTTGCCGAAATCGGTCTTTTCGAGAACGCGGCCGCCGAACGCTATCACGTCGCCCATCGCGCTGATTATCGGGAAGATAAGGCGTTTCGCCTCGAAGTCTGAATATTCCGTTCTCCCGTCGTATTCGCGCGCGCTGACCACGCCCGCTTCAACCATATCCTCGTAAGAATATCCCTTCGATTTAAGGTATTCGGGAAGGGCGTTGTAATCGAGAGAGGCGCCTATACCGAAGGCGGTGACCGTTTCCTTTTCAAGCCCGCGCTTCTTGATATACGCCTCGTGCGCTTCCGCCCTGCCCGAACGCAGGTTGGCAACGTAAAAGCGGGCTGAATCGCGCAAAATCGACAGTAAAATTTCTTTTTTTCTGTAGTCCTCGCTCGTGCGGCGTTCCTCTTTGAAAGATTCCGGCAAGGTCATATTTACCTTTTCCGCAAGAAGTTTTACCGCTTCCACGTAGTTGAGCGATTCCATCTCCATAACGAAGGTTATCGCGTCGCCCCCGCGCCCGCAACCGAAGCATTTATAGAACTGCCCGTATTGATTCACGTGAAAAGACGCCGTCCTCTCGCTGTGCCCGGGCAACGGGCAACACGCCCAGAAACTGCCGCCTCTGGGCTGCAACGAGCAGTAGCGCGATACCACATCCACAATGTCGTTCTTGTTCTTCAGTTCTTCGATAAACTTCGGATCGATAGCCATATTTTCTCAAAAACCCCGTATTTCTCACATTATCGGGCATTTTTTAGTGCGGTATGAAACTTTTGGGAACGAACAATTCCTCGAAAACGTAAACCGCGTATCTGTCCGTCATGCTCGAAATATAGTCGCACACCACGGTTTCGAGCGGCCACTCGGAAAGCAGGGTGAGGTAAATTTCGGGCAATCTGTCTTTATTTTTCAGGAAGAATTCGTACATGGTGGTTATCATTCTGTCCGCCTTTTCTTCCTCGCCTTTCGCCTCTTTGGTAAGGTAAACGCGCTCGAACATAAAATCGCGCAGCGTTTCGGTGGCGTTTTTGACGTTTTCCGGCATCGTTACGGCGTTCTTTCCCTCGCTCGTAGTGCAGATGGAAGTTATCATCGTGTTGATCCGCTCGCGGGAAGTTCCGCCGAGCAAAGCCGTTTCTTTCGGAAGATCCGCTTCGGTAATAAGCCCCGCGCTCTTCGCGTCCTCTATGTCGTGATTGAGATACGCTATTCGGTCGGCAATGGAAACGGCTTGCCCCTCCAACGTGGCGGGGTGGCCGCTTTTTTTGTGGTTTACAATGCCGTCCCTCACCTCAAATGTGAGATTCAGGCCCTTTCCGTCGTTTTCAAGCACGTCCACAACTCGCAGGGATTGCACGTTGTGCTTGAATCCGTTCGGCGCCAATCTGTTCAGAACAGCCTCTCCCGAATGGCCGAAAGGCGTGTGGCCGAGATCGTGCCCGAGCGCTATCGCCTCGGCAAGGTCCTCGTTCAGATCCAGCCCCCTCGCTATCGACCTCGCCACCTGACTGACGTCGAGCGTGTGGGTGAGCCTCGTCCTGTAATGGTCGCCCTCGGGCGAAAAGAACACCTGCGTCTTGTTTTTCAGCCTGCGGAAAGCCTTGCTGTAAATTATCCTGTCGCGGTCGCGCTGAAAATCCGTGCGGAATTCGCATTTCGGCTCATAGACGAGCCGCCCCTTCGTATCGACCGCTTTCGTCGCAAAAGGGGATAGAAACATTTCTTCCTTTCTCTCGGTTTTCTCTCTCATCTTCGACCTCTTCTTTCTGCCGCGAATAAAACACGCAACTACTTATTATATACGCAGGAAATTCGAAAATTCCTTTTTTTTGGGTTTTTATCTGTATCCGCCGTTTACGCCGAGCACTTCCCCCGTTATGTAAGACGCCGCGCTCGATGCGAAAAACGCCACCGCGGCGGCAACTTCTTCCGGCCTTCCGTAACGGCACATAGGTATCTCGTTCTCAATAGCCCTTCTCTCCTCCACGGAATAGCGGGCGTTCATCTCCGTATCTATAACGCCGGGCGTAACGCAGTTTACGGTTATTCCGCTCGGGGCAAGTTCTTTGGCGAGCGCCTTGGCATAGCCTATCACCGCCGCCTTGCTTGCGGAATACGCCGCCTCGCAAGAAGCGCCCACTTCTCCCCATACGGAAGAAACGGCTATTATCCTTCCGTCCTTCATATCTATCATATCGTGCAAAACGGCGTTCACCGCGTTGTGAACGCCCGCGGCGTTCACGGCGAAAAGTTCGTTCCACTCGTCGGCGGTCGTGTCGTTTATCTGCTTTACGAGCGATATTCCCGCGTTCGCCACGAGGACGTTTACCCGCCCGAATCGCGCATTAACGGCATTTACCATATTTTTCACGGCGGAAGGATCGCTTACGTCCGCGCGGAATATTTCCGCGTCGCCCCCGTGAGAAATTATATAGTCTTTCACTTCACGCGCGGCGGTTTCACTGCGGTTATAATTTACGGCTACGCTATAGCCTTCCCCGCCTAAAAGTTTTGCAACGGCGGCGCCTATCCCTCTCGAAGCGCCCGTTATAAGCACGGTTTTATTCATACCATTTCAAATCAAAACGCGTGTAAACGCAAAAAGGGTTGCATCAGCCGCAACCCTGTGTTTTCAAGCCCGATCACTTTTTGACTCTTTCCATATATTCGCCCGTTCTCGTATCCACGCGAATGGTTTCCCCTTCGTTTACGAACATAGGTACCTGAATGGTTATGCCCGTTTCGAGTTTGGCGTTCTTCGTGGCGTTGGTTGCGGTGTTGCCTGCAACGCCCGGCTCGGATTCCACTACGAGAAGTTCAACGAAGTTCTCGCACTCTACCGAAAACGCCTCGCCCTTATAGAACTTGACCTGAACGGGGTCGTTCTCTTTTATATACATAAGAGCGTCCTCCACCTGGTCGTGGTTGAGCGGGATAAGGTTGTACTCCTCGTCCATAAAGTAATACAGCCCGTCGTCGTTATACGAATAGGTCATCTTCTTCGTTTCGATGTGCGCGTTTTCAACCTTTTCGGTGGGGTTGAAGGTCTTTTCGAGAACGGCGCCCGTAACTATGTTCTTCAACTTCGTCCTGACGAAAGCCGCGCCTTTGCCCGGTTTAACGTGCTGGAACTCTACGATGGTGTAAATGTTGCCTTCGTATTCGATGGTAACGCCTTTTCTGAATTCGCCTGCTGAAATCATATATGTCTCCTTTTTTAACCGTTTCTATCGGCTTTTATTTTTATTTTCCGTATTTTTTAAGTTTTCCGTTCGACCAGACGCACAGGTTCTTAGTTTCGGTCATAAACGTCTGCGGGCGGCCGTTCTTCATAACTTCGGTATCCTCTATCCTTATTCCGAACTTGCCGTTTATGTAAACGCCCGGCTCTATCGAGAACACCATTCCGTTTTCGAGAACGTTGTTCGCCTTGGGGCTGACCCACGGGTATTCGTGGATATTCACGCCGATGCCGTGCCCGAGCGAATGGGTGAAGTAACCGCTGTAACCGTTTTCGAATATCACGTTCCTCGCGATGCCGTCCGCCTCGGAACCTATCATGCCCGCGCGTATGTTCTCGTAAGCCTTGACGTGGGCGGCAAGCACCGCGTCGTAAGCCTTTACGAATTCCCGCGTGGGAATGCCGAAGTAAAAAGTCCTCGTCATGTCCGAACAGTATCCGTTATAGATACAGCCGAAGTCCATAAGCACGGGAACGTCGTTTTTCAACCTCGTTTCGCCCGTCTCGTGATGCGGAACCGCCGAATTAGGTCCGAAAGCCACTATCGTATCGAAAGACTTATCCGAAGCGCCGTTGACCTTAAAGCGGTATTCGAGTATCGCGGCGAGTTCGCGCTCGCTCATTCCCAACCGCATTTCAGCCACAGCCTCTCTGAACGACTTTTCCGCGATAGCGCAGGCCTTCGCGATAGAAACGAGTTCTTCTTCCGTCTTTATCGACATAACGCTCTCTATCTCGTCGGCAACATTCACGAGGTTGAACCCCTCGCCCTGCAATCTTTCGTACTCCGATACGGTCAACTTGGTGAAGTCAACGCCTATCGTTTCGACCTTGCGATCCTCGGCGTAAGCCTTCAGAAAACCGTAACCCGTGCCGCTCTCTACCGTTATGCCCTTAGACGCGAGCAACTTTTTGGCAGCGTAGGAATATCTGTCGTCAACAACGAAGGTCATTCCGTCGGGGAAAAGCAAAACGTAGCCCGCCGACGAAGCGAACCCCGTGAAGTAAAGCCTCTGCTTTTCGTCGGTTATAAGATATAATTTTGCCTTTGAAAATTTCATATTTATTTTCATAAAATTTATTTTATCATAACCGCCGTTATTTGTCAATTATATACGGCATATTTATTGAAAGGCGGTCAGGCGGAGAAGTAAATTTTCTTCATCGCGGCGGCGTCTTCCGCCTGCGTGCCGGCGGATTCGCACACGATAACGGGTTCCAGCCCGCGTTTTTTCAGCGCCGCGGCGAGCGGAGGAAACTCCGGCCCGTACTTGTCGTCCTCGAAAGTCAGATGCCGCACTTCGCCCTTTTCCGAATACTGTATCTTGGAAAAATGCACGTGGAAGTTTTTCATCCTGTCGTAACCGAGTTCGGAGATCATATAGTCGAGCCTCTGCCCGTAATCTTCCTCGGTCTTAAGGCTGCCGCGCTCCCGCGCGTTGACGTGCCCGAAGTCCACCGTGGGCATAAATATTTTATCTATTTTGCAGAATTCGGTAATTTCTTCCACGGTGCCTATCTGACCGAGTTTGCCCATCGTTTCCGGGCAGAAAAGAAGATGTTCCATATTGTTGGCGTAAACGTAGTCGCAAAGCGTTTTAAGGCGGTTTAACGTGAGATTTACGGCGTTTTCCCTCGTGGCTTTACCTTGCGCGGCGGGGTGAAAAACCACGCGTTTGCCGCCGATTATATCCATCATTCTCGCGCTGTCGAGAAGGTAGCGGTAGGAATTCGCCGCCTTATCTTCCTCGGTGGTGGCGAAGTTTATGAAGTACGGCGCGTGAACGCTTATCTCCACGCCCGCTTCCGCAAAAGCCGCGCCGATAAGCGCCGCCTTTTCCTCGCCCATATTCACGCCCCTGCCGAAGGAATATTCGTAACAATCGAGCCCCCTGTTCTTCACCCACGCGGCGGCTTGCTCGGTTTTTGAATAGCCTTCCGCGAAAAACGATTCGGAATTTCCGCTCGGCCCGAATTTTATCATAAAGTACCTCTTATATCTTTTTTAAGTCGTTTTGAAGTTGTTCTTTCAGTTCTTCCACGGTGGGAAAACCGCGTATATCGCGCAAAAACGCGTCAAAACATATGGTCAAGTCCCTACCGTACAGATCGCCGTGAAAATCTTTGAAGTGCGTTTCGCAAACCACTTTTTCAAACCCGAAAGTAGGCGCCGCGCCGAAATTGCATATGCCGGCGTACTCCTTTCCGTCGATAACGGAACGGACGGCGTAAACCCCGTTTTTAAGTAAAAATTTATCTTCCGGCCAAACGATATTAGCCGTGGGGAAACCCATTTTTCTCCCCTCTCTGCGCCCTTCGGTCACTTTGCCCGCGATAAAATATTTGTAGCCGAGCAAGTTGTTCGCCCTCTCTATATTTCCGTCGGAAAGCGCCTTTTTCACAGCGGAACTCGATATTTTCTCCCCGCCGTCGGCAATTTCGGGCAGGGCGAAAAAGTCAACTTTCCGCTTTGAGCAGTACTCGCCGAGAGTTTCGGCATTCCCCTTTTTACCGGCGCCGTAAGTGAAGTCGTACCCGCACGCCGCGCCGCGTATATCGAGGGCGGAAAATATTTCCGCCAGAAAATCTTCGGCGGAAGTGTTTTTGAATTTATCGGTGAAATCTATTCTCAAAACGGACGACGCGCCGAGGCTTTCCACCCGCGCGAGCCTTTCGGGATAAGTTAAAATTACCCGCCCGAATCGCGGGTTATCACGCTCGTCGAAGGTCATCAACATCAATTCGGAGCCGTTTTTTTCCGCCATGGACGCGGCTTTTTTTATAATTTGAACGTGGCCGCGGTGAACGCTTTCGTACCGCCCCATACAGAGCGTTACGGGGGCGCTGTACCGCTCGCCGTAATTTACGGTTTTCATTCTCTGCAATACGCCTTCATCTTCAATATCCCGTCTTTCGCCTCGCCTACGCCCCAGAATATACAGCCGGCGTAAACACGATACGTTCCGTCCGCAACGGGCAGTTTTTCGTAAACGCCGTTCAGGAGTTTTTCCGCCTGTATTTCCGTCAGAACGAAAGCGGGGAAATTTACCGCCGTATCGGCCGGCAGAATATATTTTGAAACGTCGGTCGCCGCAAGAAATTCTTCCAAACTGACGGAATTGCTCTTGTCGAAAATGCCCGCGGCAGTCCGTTCGAGCGCGGTCATCGTGCCGAACGTGCCGAGCGCCGCCGCAATATCCCGCGCGAGCGAGCGTATGTAAGTGCCGCCGCGGCAATCGATGCGGAAGGCAAAAGTTTTTTCGCCCGTTTTTCCGAGGCACGAGATATTATCCACGGTCACCCTTTTTGACGGCAACGTGAAATCCACGCCTTGGCGGGCGAGTTCGTATCCCCTTCTGCCGCCCACGTTCTTTGCGGAAAACCTCGGCGGGATCTGTTCTATTTCCCCGCAAAAGTTCCCTAAAACGCAGGTTATCTGTTCAAAAGTCGGAACGGCGCCGCCTTCTTTTTCGGTTTTGCCGAGCGCGTCCAGCGTGTCGGTCAGCCTGCCGAACTCTATTTCCGCTATATAGGTCTTGCGCTTATCGAGCAGGTAGTCGAACAGGCGCGTAGCCTTGTTTATCCCCACGGGAAGAACGCCGCTCGCCATAGGATCGAGCGTGCCCATATGCCCGCACTTCTGCCCGAGTTTCTTTTTTATTTTATTGACGACATAAGTGGAACCCACGCCGCTTTCCTTATAGATATTTACGAAGCCGGTCACAGGTAATTACCCACGGTAAAAACTATTTTATCGAGAACGTCCTCGAAGAATCCGTTCAGCATGCAACCGCTCGCGAGGATATGCCCGCCGCCCCCGAAAGTAGCGGCGACCTGATTTACGTTTACTTTCCCCTTTGAACGGTAACTTATCTTAAAGGTGTTTTCGTTGGTTTCCATTATGCTTACGGCAACTTCCACCCCGTTCACGCTCAAGGGGAAATCGATGAACCCTTCGGTCATATCGGGCGTGGCGCCGGTCGCGGCAAAATCCGCCGCGCGCACGGCTATCACGGCAAGTTGCCCGTCGTGAAAGGTCTTCATTCCTGCGGTCACGCGCGAAAACAGCCTTGCCCTCTCTATGGGCTGCGCCTTGAACATGGCGTAATTTATGTGGTTGAGATCCGCGCCCGCCGCTAAAAGTTCCGCCGCCGCCGAAAGAGTTGCAGCCGTAACGTTCTTGTGCGCGAAGCACCCCGTGTCGGTAACTATTCCGAGCATAAGGCTGTTCGCTATGCTCGCCGTTATTTCCACGCCGAGTTCCTTTAACAGCATATATACGTTTTCGCAGCAGGAAGCGCTATCAATAACGCAGTTGCGGCGCGCGTATTTGGTGTTGGAAACGTGATGATCCAGATTGAAGGTGTTTTTGGTGGAAAAAAACAGCGGCGACAGATTTGAAAACATTTGCTCCGTACTGCAATCCACCGCTATATGCGCCTCATATTCTCCCTTCTCCGCGTCGTGAAGGTATTCCGCCGCGAGCGGAAAGCCCGAGTATTTGGACGGAATATCCGCCGCGCATATGGTTTCCGCCCTTATTCCGAGCGAGCGAAGCCCCTCTTTGAGAGCCATGGCGCAACCTATCGTATCCCCGTCGGGGCGGACGTGCGAAAATATCAAAGCGGACTTGAAGTCCGCTATTTTACTTGCAAAATCAGTTATCGTCATCGTGGTCACCGTAGGTAAGTCCGCTTAAAATTTTATCTATCTTCTCGCCGTAAGCCGCGGAATTATCGGGCAGGAAATGAAGTTCGGGCACCGTTCGTATGCGCATCATCGCGCCGAGTTCGCGGCGGACGAAACCCGCGGCGTTTTTTATCGCCCCGAACGTGGCCGCCTTCTCCTCTTCCGTGCCGGAAAACACGCTTACGTAAACTTTTGCGTGCTTGAGGTCGTTTGCCACTTCCACTTCCGCCACGCTGAACATAGCGGTGATATTCTCGTCCTTTACGCGCTTGGTGAGTATCTCGTAAATGTTTTTACGGAATTCGCCGGCCAGTCGCTGTTCCCTGACTTTTTTCATTATTACCCTCTTTTTTCGTTACGGTCAATCTTTGACTTCCTCGGTGATATAGCACTCGATGAAGTCGCCTATCTTAATGTCGTTGAAGTTCTCTATGGACATGCCGCACTCGAAGCCCTGCTGAACTTCCTTCACGTCGTCCTTAAATCTCTTGAGTTGCAGAACATTGCCCTCGCAGATAAGTATATCGTCGCGGTAAATGCGAAGTTTTCCGCCGCTTCTCACTATCTTTCCGTCGGTCACGTAACAGCCCGCAACGGTACCTACGCCCGTTATGTTGAAGGTATTGCGGACTTCCGCTTTGCCCATATAAACGTCGTTGAACTTCGGCGCGAGCAAGCCCTTCATAGCCTTCTGCACGTCCTCTATCGCCTCGTAGATTATCTTGTAGAGTTTCACGTCGATATGCTGGCGTTCGGCTATGGTCTTGGCGTTGGAATCCGGCCGCACGTTGAAACCTATTATTACGGAGTTGGAAGAATCCGCAAGCATCACGTCCGTCTCGCTTATCGCGCCGACCGCCGCGTGTATAACGTTCACCTTCACCTCGTCGTTGGAAAGTTTTACGAGCGATTGTTTTACCGCTTCTACCGAGCCCTGCACGTCCGCCTTTATTATGATATTGAGCGAAAGTTGTTTGCCTTCGGCAATCTTGCTGAAGAGATCGTCGAGCGAAACCCTCTGCGTCTGGCGGATCATATCCTCGCGCTCTTTGTTCTTCCTTTCCTGCGCTACGAGTTTGGTGAGTTTTTCCTGCTCTACCGCATAAATGCTGTCGCCGGCGTTAGGCACTTCTTCAAGGCCGAGAATGGAAACCGCCATGGAAGGCCCTGCCGATTTTACAGTCCTCCCCTTGTCGTCTATCATCGCGCGGACGCGCCCGACCACGGTGCCCGCAACTATGTTGTCGCCCGTCTTTAACGTTCCGTTCTGTATAAGGACCGTGGCCACGGGGCCTTTGCCCTTATCGAGTTGCGCCTCTATTATGGTGCCTTTAGCCATTCTGTCGGGGTTTGCCTTGAGGTCGCGCATTTCCGCCACGAGTTGAATGGTTTCGAGAAGTTCGGGAATGCCTTCGCCCGTCTTTGCCGAAACGGGAGCGAGAATAACGTCGCCGCCCCAGTCTTCCACGAGAATGTCGTGTTCGGTAAGTTGCTGGCGTATGCGGTCGATATTCGCGGTGGGTTTATCTATCTTGTTAGCCGCCACGATTATGGAAACGTTCGCCGCCTTCGCGTGGTTTATCGCCTCTATCGTCTGCGGCATTATGCCGTCGTCCGCGGCGATGACTATTATCGCTATATCGGTGACTTGCGCGCCGCGCGCCCGCATAGCCGTAAACGCGGCGTGCCCCGGCGTATCGATGAAGGTTATCTGGTTTCCCTTAACGCTCACCGTATAGGCGCCTATATGCTGGGTTATTCCGCCCGCTTCGCCCGCCGTCACGTTGGTGGAACGTATCTTGTCGAGCAGGGAAGTTTTGCCGTGATCGACGTGCCCCATTACCGTAACCACCGGCGGACGGCGAACGAGTTTGCTCTCGTCGTCGGCGGCGTCCTCGGCAAGCGCGGAGAGAACGTCCTCCGCGGTCTTTTCGAGTTTGAGTTCGAGTTCCACGCCTATATCCGCGGCTATATACGCGGCGGTATCGTAATCTATTGTGTCGTTAATCGTCTTGATTATACCCTCTTTGAAAAGTTTTTTGGTTATTTCCACGGCGGAAACGCCTATCTTTTCGCTCAAGGTCTTGATGGGTATTATTTCCGTGGTGATCACGGCTTTTTCTATCTTTACGGTCTGCGCGGACTGTTCGGATTTCTGCTTCTTCGTGCGGAGTTTGCGGTAACCCGTCTTGTCCTCGTCGAAGTCGGAAACGGATATCTGCGTCTTTATCAAAGCGCGCTTATTGACCGCTTTCTTCTCCTCGTAATTCTTTTCGGTCTTCTTCTTCGCGCCGAAGCCCTTTCCGTCTTTCTGCGGCGTAGCGGGCGGGGCAAACCTCGAAGGTTCGGTTCCCACGAACGTCCTGACCTGTTTTTCGCCGGATTTCTTCGCGCCGGCGGGGGCGCCGCTCCTCGGCGGGTAAGGCTTCTTCTCCCTCTTGTCGGACGACGGTATGAATTCCTTCTTTATAACCTTTTTCGCCTTTTCTTCGGGCGCGTTGGGATCCGCCTTTTTGACTATGAACGAAGGCAGCGCGGGATTTTCCGCCTTTTCCGTCTTTCCCGCCTTCGCGGCAGGCTCCTGCTTAGCCGCTTTCGCTTTCTTCGCCGCGGGCTTTTCTTCCTTTTCGGAAGGCGCTTTCGCCTCTTCCGCCGGAACTTCTTCCTTCGCTTTAACTTCCGCTTCCGCGGGTTCGGCGGGGTTTTCCTGCGGGGCGGGCGCTTCTTCCTTCGGCTGTTCCGCAGGCTCCTGCGGGGCGGGCTGTTCCGCCTTCTTCTTGCCGCGCGCGGGTTTTTCCTGCGGCTTTTCTTCCGCGGGCGTTTCCGCGACAGGTTCTTCCGCCGCGGGTTTCGCTTCGGCTTCAACGGCGGCATCTTCAAATTCTGCCTCCGCCTTAACAGAGATCAATTCTTTAACCTTTTCGTTCAACCCGCGGACTATTTCAGAAACGTCTTTCTGCGCCTTCTTCACCTTCGCGAGGAGAGCGCCTATTTCGTCGTCGCCGGCGAGCAAACCCACCTTTTTGATGTTTTCAAATTGAATTTCCTTTTTCTCTGCCATATCAGTTCTTACAGCCTCCGGATATTATTGTAAAATTATCGTCTGCGTTTTCGGTTATCGCCTTTGCCAGTTCGCCGTCGGTAACGGCGAGGAGTTTGCAATTTTCCTTGCCGGAGATCTTCTCCGCAGGCACGCCCGTTTCCATCAGCGGGCAGGCGAATTTCACCGCTAATTTTTCGGCTTCCTTTCTCGTGTTTGCCGAAGCCGTTCTGCATATTATAAGCAAATAAACTTTTTTGAGCGTGGCTATCGCGTTTACGCCCGCGCGCAGATTGCCCGAGCGCCTCGCGAAGCCGAGGAAAGTTTCCGCCTTACTTCTTTGCAAGATAAGCCTCCTCTATGCCGGCGTAAACCTCGTCGGAAACGGGCGCGGAAAACACCTTGCTTAAAAGTTTTGCCTTTTTAAGTTTTTTAACGCACGCCTCGCTGTCGCAAATATAGGCGCCGCGGCCGTTCTTTTTCCCCGTGAAGTCGAGAGAAATTTCGCCCTCGGCGGTCTTTACCACGCGCAGCATCGTATTTTTCGGTTTCATCTCGCGGCAGGCGACGCACATTCTAAGCGGAACGGTTTTCATAAGGTATGTTCTCTCACGGTTTATTCGGCGCTCTCTTCCGTCGGTTCCGCGGCGGAAAGTTCCGCGGCGATCTCCGCCATCACTTTGGATTCGCTCTTTACGTCTATCTTCCAACCGGTCAGGCGTGCGGCGAGGCGGGCGTTCTGTCCGTCCCTGCCGATGGCGAGCGAAAGTTTATCGTCGGGCACAACCACCGTGGCGACCTTCTCTCCCTCTACGGCGGTAACTCTTATGACCTTCGCGGGGGAAAGCGCGTTGGCAATATATTCCAGCGGATCCTCGCTCCACACGATTATGTCTATCTTCTCTCCGTTGAGTTCCTGAACTATAGCGTTCACGCGGGCGCCCTTGTTGCCGACGCACGCCCCTACGGGATCGACGTTCGCGTCCTTCGCGCAGATGGCTATCTTCGTCCTCTGGCCCGCCTCGCGGGAAATTGCCTTTATCTCCACAACGCCCTGCCTTATTTCCGGCACTTCGTTTTCAAACAGGCGCTGAACGAGCCCCGCGGCAGTCCTCGAAACCATTATCTGGGCGTTCCTGCCGTTGTTGCGCACCCGCTTTACGAATACTTTTATCTTTTGGTTGAGTTCGTACTTCTCGCCCGGCACCTGGTCGGAAGGAAGCAATACGCCCTCTATATCGCCCTTGCCTATCTCCACGAACACCGTCTTGTCCTCTATCCTGCGGACGATGCAGTTCATTATCTCGTTTTCCTTATCGCTGAACTGCGTGATGGTGTTGTCCCTCTCGGTCTCGCGGAGTTTCTGCATGATTACCTGTTTTGCCGTCTGCGCGGCTATGCGGCCGAAATCTTTGGGTGAGATCTCTTCCCTCACCACGTCGCCCGCCTTGTAGGTCTTTTTGATCTCGCGCGCCTCTTCCACGGAAATTTCCCTGTCCTTATCCACAACTTCTTCAACCACGTTGCGGACGGAAAATATCTGTATCCTCGTCTTTTCGGGATCGAGTTTCACCTCTATATCCCCCGCTATGCCGGAATTGCGCTTGTAGGCTATAACCAAGGCGTTCTTCAACGCCTCGAGAAACACTTCCTGACTGATGCCCTTTTCGCTTTCGAGATCCTCGAGCGCTAAAAAGAAATCCTTATTAACCATTTTCTTTCTCCTTGAATTTATGGATTATTCGAATTTTATCGCCTTGTTTATCTTGGCGATTTTAGTCTTTTCAAATTTTACGGCTTCGTCGCCTATCTCCACCGTAACGGTGTTATCGTCGCTGCCGGCAAGCACGCCCTCGAAAAACTTTTTGCCCTTCATCGGGGCGAACAGCCTCACTTCAACTTCCTCGCCGAGCGCCCGCTCGAAGTCGCGCGGGGTTTTCAGCGGTCGGTCGAGCCCGGGGCTGGAAACGTTGAGCGTGTACCCCTCGCCGTAGGTGGGATCGAGTTCGTCTATAGCCGCGTCGAACGCGCGGTGATATTTTTCAACGGTGTCAAGGTCTATTCCGTCGTCCGTATCTATCACAACATTCAAAGACGGGTTCGCGCCGACCTTGAACGTAACTTCTATAAATTCCACGCCCTGCTCCGCGGCTATCCTCTCCGCAACGGCGCGTATTTCCTCTATCGGTTTAACTTTCATTCCTGTAATGTTTTTCCTCTTACAAAAGTTGAGAGCGGAACGTTTAATTCCACTCTCGATACCATAAGTTATCATCGTTGCCTAATATATATTAACATATAACTTACAATTTGTAAAGCGTTTTTCGGGATTTGGCAAAATTTCCGTTCGCGTATCGGAAATATCCGTCAGACGCTCTCCGGTATCTTGCCCGCTATCTTCACGAGTTCTATGAACATCTGCGCGGTGGCGTAAGCGTCCGCCCACGCCCTGTGGTGAAGGAACTTTATGCCGAAGTGTTCGCACACGGTGTTCAGTTTGTAGTTGGAAAGCCCCTTTACCGTATCCCTCGCGAACTGCACGGTATCTATCCCGCCGTTGTAATAATAGTAGCCGGATTCTTCGGAGAGCCTCTTCAGGAATTTATAGTCGAACTCTATGTTGTGCGCCACGAGCGTAGCCCCCTCGAAAAACTTGTAAATATCCCCCGCAAATGCGGAAAAAGGCGGTTTATCCGCCACCATTGCGTCGTCTATACCCGTAATTTCCGTAACTTTTTCGGGTATTTTCATCTGCGGGTTTATAAGCGCGCCGAACTTTTCGGTTATAACGCCGTTCTCTATTTTCACCGCGCCTATCTCGGTCACCCTGTCGGTATTCGCCTCGGTACCCGTCGTTTCAAAATCGAACACGACGAAAGTCCTGCCCATAAGGCAGGCGGGCAGCGGTTCGTCCTCGGTGAAAATATCCCGCTGATCGTATTCGGTAACGCGTTCGGGAAAGGCGTTTGTGTATTCCGCAGGCGACGGGCGGGAAGGCTTCCTCTCCGGCGTGAAGTCCTGCGGGAAGCGGCAGTAATTTATTTTTTTGATAACGAGCGACAGTCTGTCACGGTAGTTTTCGAGAACGCCGTGAACGATTATCCCGTCACCCTCTTTAAGCCTTCTTATCTTGTTTTCGGTGGCTTTTTTGTTGAAATATGTGCCGGTTATCTTCCCCGTGCGGTCGGAAAACTCTATCAGATAATAGGGTTTGCCGCTCTGCGCTTCCCTCTCTCTTACGGAAAGTATCTCTCCGCAAAGATAGATCGAATCCATCTCTCCGCGAACGTCGTCTATATATACGGCGCGGTCGGTACCGATAAGGTCGTCGAGCGGCAACACGTCGCTCACCTTTATGGAACGGTAGGTCACGTAATCTATCCGAACGGGCTTTTCCTTGAGAATGGAAAAATCCGTTTCGGTGTCCTTCTCGGTCATATCCCCGCGGAACTCGTCGCAGAAAGACCTGCCGAGGTGATTCTCTATATCCTTTATCGTTCCGTGGCTGCGGAATTGCTCCGCCATATCCTTATCCACGGTCACGCAAAATTTGACGGGCAAGCGGGAAGAGGCCTCATTTTCCTGCGATTCGGGGGGTATTTCAACTTTTATATCCCCCATTGCAACCGAGTGCGCGACCGACTTGCAATTCTCCTTAAGGTAAGAAAATATCTCCTTGGAAACGAGTTCTTCGTCCGTCTTTATCTTCTTCACTTCGAGGGCTATCTTGCTGAACGACGGCGGCAGTTCGCGATTGAGAACGTCGAGTATATTCTTCTTCAGTTCTTCCGGAACGGTGTTGTCGCAGATCATCGTTACGCGCACCGAGCGTGTATCCGTATATATTTCCACCTTGCTGAATTTAGCGCGGGCAAGGCGGTCGTCGAGAGAACGCGTTCTGAAAAGTAATTTATTCAATTTTTCGTCAGCCATAATTCCACTTCCTTCATAAGTTCCGTTTCCGCTTCCCCCGCGGGAACCGTTCTCACCGCCTCTCCCCCCCGGAAGATCACGCATTTATCCTTGCCGCCGGCGATGCCCACGTCCGCCTCACGGCCTTCTCCCACGCCGTTCACAACGCAGCCCATAACGGCTATTTTTATGCGTTTATGCGTGTTTTCGGTGGCTTTTCGTATTTTTTCGGATAAGCCGATAACGTCGTAATCGCACCTGCCGCAAGTCGGGCAGGAAATAACTTCGGCAAAATCCTTCCTCTTGCCCGCGGCGCGCAAAATTTCCACCGCGGCGCGCACTTCTTCTATCGGCGGGGCGGTAAGGGAAACGCGCACGGTATCGCCTATCCCGTCCATAAGAAGGCTTCCTATGCCTACCGCGCCCTTTATTATTCCGTAACGGCCGCCGCCCGCTTCCGTTACGCCGAGGTGAAGGGGATAATCGCACCGCGCCCTCAATATGCGGTACGCCTTGACCGTGGTCTCCGCGTCGCTCGCCTTTGCGGAAAGCACTATATTTTCCACGCCGAACTCCTCGAAGCATCTTGCCGAACGCAAGGCGCTCTCCGCAAGCGCCTCGGCGCTCCTGCCGTATTTATCGAGGAATTCCTTCTCTATACTGCCGGAATTCGCCCCCGCGCGAACGGGTATCCCGTACTGCTTCAGACAGTCGGAAACCGCCTTTATCTCACGTTTTCCGCCTATATTGCCGGGGTTTATCCTTATCTTCGCCGCGCCGTTTTCCGCAGAGCGCAGCGCGAGGCGGTAGTCGAAATGTATATCCGCCACTATCGGCGCCCTTACCTTCTCCGCAAGGGTTTTCAGGGCGGAAGCGTCCGCCTCGTCCCTTACGGCAACGCGCACTATATCCGCGCCCGCATCCACGCAGGCGTTCAGTTCTTCGGCGCACTCGTCCACGCGCTCGGTCTTTACCGTCGCCATAGTCTGAACGGTTATTCGGTTGTTCCCGCCGACGGGCACGCCGCCGACCATTACCATATTAGACATAATTTTTACAGAATAAATATAGTATAACTTAATTCGCCTTATTTGTCAACCGCTTGTAATAACGCTTGAAATGTGATATAATTGAGAAATCAAAGGAGATAAAAATGAAAACAAAAAAGTGGTTTCTTTACGCCACGGAATTTTTTTCCGGTATGTCGGTAATGGCGGTGGAACTCGGCGCGAGCAGGCTTCTCGCCCCGTACTTTTCTTCCTCGCAGATAATATGGACGATAATCATCGGCACGATAATGATAGCCATGGCGCTCGGCAACGTATGGGGCGGCAGGCTTGCCGATAAAAAGCCGGATCCCGCACACGTTTACGGCAGAATACTTATCGCGGGCGTATGGATAGCCCTTATACCGGTAGTCGGCAAATATATAATAGCGGGCATTTCCCTATTGCTCGCGCTGTTCGTGAAGGCGGGGTTCCTCGTGTGGGCGTCGCTCCTCTCCTGCCTGATACTGTTCGTATTTCCGCTGATGCTTCTGGGTTCTGTATCCCCCGCCCTCGTGAAGTTCGCCATGTCCTCGCCGGACAAAAGCGGCACTACGGTAGGCGAACTCAACGCGCTGAACACCATAGGCTCGATAATCGGCACCTTCGCGCCGACCTTTATAACCATACCTACGGTAGGCACTTCGATAAGTTTTTTCATATTCGCGGCTATCCTTATAATAATAGCGGCGGCATATTTCTTTTTCCTTCGCGAAAAGATGAAAAAGTCCGAAATAATAAAAACTTCCGTTTGCCTCGTGCTGGTCGCGGCGTGCGGGTTCGGCTCTACCTTCGGCTCGTTCGCCTTCTGGCAAAACGACCTCGTTTACGAGGGAGAATCCGTTTATAACTACCTGCAAATTTACGACAGCGCAAACGCGCGCTACTTTTCGACCAACGTGCTGTTCGGCGTTCAGTCCATGCAGATGAAGGACGGCGGACTTACCGGCGGATATTACGATTACGACCTCGCCGCGCCCCTTATGGCGGGAATAAAAGAAACGGAAAACCCCGAAGATTTCGATATACTTATCCTCGGGCTCGCCACGGGGACCTTCGCCACGCAATGCCTTAAATATTACGGCAACGTGAACGTCGAAGGCGTTGAGATAGACGGAAAAATAGCGAAACTCGCGCGGGAATATTTCAACCTGCCGGACGCCGTGAAGGTCACCGTTTCGGACGGGCGCGCCTACATTTTTTCCGGCGAAGGGAAGAACAAAAAGTACGACGTGATACTCGTTGACGCCTATCAGGATATAACCATTCCCTTTCAGATGTCGTCCAAGGAATTTTTCACGCTCGTTTCCGAAAGGCTGAAAGAAAACGGCGTTATCGCGCTGAATATGAATATGTTTTCCGACGACGTAAATTCCATAAACGCCTATATTGCGGACACGGTCGCCGCGGTATTCCCCGAAGTGTATTACGCCCGCATAGAGGACAACCGCGAACTTTTCGCCTCGAAAAACGCCGATATGATAGAAAAGTTCGAGAGGGGCTTGAACGAAGTGCCCGCCGATCTGAAAACTTCACTCACCTTTGCGCTGAACAAACTGAAAGCCAACGGCAAGCACGCGGGCGGCGATCTGATCCTTACCGACGAAAAGGCTCCGGTGGAACTTCTCGGCATAAAACTCGTGGATAAAATGATCTCCGACGAACTCTCCTACTACCGCGATATTTATAAAGAAAAGGGCCTCAAAGGTCTGTGGGACGAACTTATCTGACCTGCCGTTTTCCCTCGATAATGCGCGAAAAACGCGGCTTTTACGAAAAAAGCCGCGCTCATAACCACAGGTTGCCGCCTATTTTACAGACGATTTGTAATTCTCTCCCCACTCGCGCATGGCGGAAATTATCGGGCGGAGAGAATCGCCGAGTTCAGACATGGAATAGATGACTTTCGGCGGGACTTCCGCGAATATTTCCCGCTCGATAAGCCCGTCGTTTTCAAGCGCGCGGAGATTATCCGTCAGTACTTTCTGACTGATACCCGGAATGGTCTTTTTCAATTCCGTAAACCGTTGCGGGGAAGCGAGAAGGTTACGGATTATAAGCAACTTCCACTTGTTCCCTATAAGTTGTACCGTAGTGGCCACGGGGCATTCCGG
>JAFTDZ010000022.1 GCA_017453885.1 Clostridia bacterium | reverse complement strand
GAATGCGAAAGATCGCTTAATATCTTCTCTATTTCAACGCTTTCTTCTATCGTTGCGGTTTTAAGATCGTTATTGAGTTCGAGAACGGCTTCCGGCTCGATAAACACCGTGGCGCCCGTGGAAGATTGATCGTGAACAAGCCCCTTTACCTGACCGCGATATTCGCTTTTTACGGGAATTACGTAACGGTCCCCGCGCATGGTGATGATATTTTCCTGTAAATATTTCATCTTGCCGCCGCGAAGATAAGATGATAACTTTTCCCTTATCTGCTCGTTGAGCCTCTTTATCTTTCTTCTTATCTGATACAGCGTTTCAGAGGCATTATCCGATATTTTATCGTCTGAAACAATTTTTTCATTGATGTCGTTTTCGAGATAAGCGTCGCAGAAAAGTTGCTCCGCTATCCTTCTCAAATAAATCACCCCGTCGTCAAGAACGGAAGTTACGGACTTCTTCGTGAGCCGAGATGACTTGAGAAGGCGCATAACGCGAAGAATTTCCGCAGGGGATAAAACCGCCCCTTTTTGAGCGCGGTCGAGTTCGTCGGTTATTTCGTCGAAAAAATCAACGCCCGATACGGCGTAGGTATAGAGAAGTTTATCCGCTTCCGCAGTAGTATCGAGGGCGATCCGTGCGCTTAAAAAATCCGTATAAGGAACGGAATCGAGCAGTTTTTTCTTTGACGCGTCAAGTACGGCGTATTCGCTCGCCGCGGCGAGGACCTTATCGTATTCGAGGGCTTTCAAAACCTTTTCAGATACCATTAAACTACACCTCTCACCAGATTGCCCGAAGTGTGTTCGGGAAGAATTATTTTAATTTCGTTTTTATTATCCGCATTTAATAATGCGTTGCATTGACTTGCCGTAAGCGTTGTAAAATCGAATAAACGCCTGCCGGAAAACACTCCGTCGCCAACGATACGGTACGGATTATATACTTCAAAACGGCAGCGTGACATTTTATACCTGCGGACGGTAAACTTTCTGCCGTCCTCGTCGGTCAGGAAAAAAATATTTTTACGCTTGCATTCCGCGCAATTTTCGGAAAACGGACAATAAACAAGATCCATTACCTGAACGTCGCCGAGGCAAAGAGTGAATCCGTCGCCACGCACCACGTTCTCCGAATAAGCAAGTTCTTTCGAATACGCGTAATACTCGGCAAGCGAAGAAACTGCGCCGGCGGATACCGAATTGAAAACGTTAAAGCCCGTTCCCGCAAACAACTTCTTGCCCGTTTCTTTCGCGAGATTTATTCCGAAAAAACCTTCGGCGTATATCCCGTCGAACCCGTCAAGCGCCCGCTCTACGATTTTAAGATCGGCACCGGTTGCAAAAGGCGGAACGTAAAGATATGTTTCCTTACCCGCAGCGAAGGTAAAAAATTTTGCGAATTCGTTTCGGTCGGAATAGTCGTCCGGCTTAAAAACAGCAACGTCAACGCGCGATAAATCGAAAGAAAAATCACTTGAAATAACAGCGATTTTATCATCTTTTACGGCTGACGTAAACGGCGGTGTTTTAAGCGTTACCGCGGCGGGCGATATGTTTTTGACAGACGCGAACGACGAGAAAAATTCGGCGTAACACTTGCGGCGGAAAGCGTTGAGAACAGACTTCGGGGCAAAAACTTTTTCAAGAAGTACGACGTCGGTCTTTACCGAAAACGGGTATTCGTCAACCTTTCCGAAACACTCCGTGAGTTCAGATTCGTTCAGCGAGTGCTTTTGCGCGGACAAAAATTCCTCGTCGGAAGTGACGGTAACGGATCTTTCGCCGTCGGAAATGATCGCAACGGCTTTTTTACCTTCCGGAAACGATAATCCGACGGTAATTTCCCTTTTACGGGATAACGAGGATATGTATTCCGAATAATCGACGTCTTTGGTTATACGGACTTCGTAACCGACTTTTACGGGCGCGTTGGCGGTAAATGCGGCGCGCCCTTTGCGGACGCCGAGGTATTTAGCCCCGCATATTTCCACGCCGTTTCCGATGACCTTGAACCCGTCGCCGGAGTTGAATCTCTCGTTCGTATCGACAAAGAAAAACGAGCCGTCAACGCCGTTTATATTCCCAATAAAATCTCCGATGTTTCCTTGAATTTTACTTGAAATTATGCCTCGCGTATTGCCTGTGAAATAACCTTTTGTGTAATCTCCGCGGTTAAACGAACGCCTGAGATCAACAAATTCTTCATCGCAAATTTTTCCGTCCGCGGCGCGTTTATAGACCGACACCGCCGAATAAACGTATTCGGGGCTGCGCATCCGTCCTTCTATTTTGAAACTTTTAACGCCGGCGTCTATAAGCGCAGAGACCTCGTCCTTAAGGCACAGATCGGCAAGCGACAAATTATAACCGGTAAACGACTTGAAACCTTCGCCCGAATAAGTATATTTTTTTCTGCAAGGCTGTTTGCAAAGTCCTCTGTTGCCGGAAAAGCCGCCCGCGAACGAACTCATATAACAATGCCCCGAAAAACAAGTGCACAGCGCACCCTGAACGAAAACTTCCGTTTCTATTATATCCGCTATCTTTTTTATATCGTCGAAAGAAGTTTCCCTCGCCAAAATCACGCGGGAAAAGCCGTATTCCTTTGCGATATAAGCGCCTTTTTCGTTGCAGACGCCCGCTTGCGTGCTCAAGTGCAGGCAAATACCCGGCAATTTTTCCTTCAGTAGTTTACCGAGAAATACTTCCTGCAAAATAAATGCGTCCGCGCCGAGATCGTACGCGCGCGCGACGGCGTTCGCGAAGTCTGCTATTTCACGTTCCTTGACGAGCGTGTTTACCGCAACGTAAATTTTTACGCCGAAAAAATGCGCGTAGTTTATATAAAAACTCAAATCGTCAAGCGAAAAGTTTTCCGCGTTCTTTCGCGCGGAAAACTCGCTCAACCCGAGATAAATTGCGTTTGCGCCTGCGTTTATCGCCGCAAAAAAACTTTTGCGATCGCCTGCCGGCGCGAGTATCTCAACCGACATTATCTTATTTCTATATCGAGTTTCTCCTTAAGATTTCTTAAAATTTTAGCGGAATATTTTTCGACGTCCTCGACGCTCAACGTTCTGTCGAGAGCCGTGAACTTGATTCTGTACGCCATACTCTTTTTGCCGACAGGCAGATTTATGCCCGTATAGACGTCGAAAAGTTCAACACTTTCCATATTTTTCACATTTGAAGATTTGATGCAATCGATTATCTGCGCGTTAGTTACGGATTTATCCGCAAGCAGAGCGAAATCTCTTTCCACGGACGGGAATTTAGCGATAGCCTTGAATGAAATTTTATCGCAAACGAATTTTTCGACCGCGCCGAAATCTATTTCAGCCGCGTAGATCCTCTTTTCCGCACCGAGTTTTTCCGCGAGAACAGGGTTTATTTCGCCGAAGTAACCGACCTTTTCTCCGTTCATTTTGATAACGGCGGTACGCCCCGGGTGCATATACGAAATATCTTCCTTATCGTAAGAAATATCGGCGCGGCAGTTTATGCAGGCGAAAATTTCCTCTATATCGCCCTTCATCGCAAAGAAATCAACGCCTTCGCCGTAAGCGACAAGCCCGACGGTACGCCTCTCTTCGGGCAGTTCTTTGAGCGGGAGAGCCTTCGGGAGATAGACCGCCGCATATTCAAAAAACTTGCCTTCATTGTTGTTTTTATTTAAGTTTTTAACCGCTACGTTGACGAGCGACGGAACGAGCGAAACGCGCATCAGACTGAAATCCTCGCCGAGCGGGTTTTTGAGTTTTACCGCATTGGACGCATCCATTCCGTAAAGTTCGAAATACTTGTCCGACACGAAGGAATAAGTGATGGTTTCAAAGTATCCGGAAGATACGAGTTGTTCTTTTACCTTATCCTCGCGCGCCTGCGTGGGAGTTTTTCCGCCGTCGGTTATGGTAGAACCTTCGAACAAAGTGCAATTTATATGGTCGTAACCGTATTCTCTGATAACTTCTTCGGCAAGATCCGGATAACCCGCCACGTCCTCACGGTAGAGCGGAACAGTGACTTTGAGTTCGTCACCCTTGAGCGACACCTTGAAATCGAGCCTTTCGAGAATGGAAACGACTTCTTCCGCGGGGACTTCTATTCCGAGTAAAGCGTTTATTTTACCGAGCGTGGTGTTTATCACTTTAGGTTCGCCCGTTTCCTCGTTTACGTCGGCGATCCCTTCCGCTACGACGCCCGCTTTGAGTTCGCATATGAGATGCAACGCCCTGCGGAGAGCGAGATCCGTGGTGTATGAATCCACGCCTTTTTCAAACCTGGCGGAAGAATCCGACCTCTGCCCGAGCGCGCGGGAAGTTTTCCGCACGCTGTCCCTCTTAAACTTCGCCGCCTCGAAAACGATAGCCGCGGTATCGTCCTTTATTTCGCTGTTCAGCCCGCCCATAATACCGGCTAAAGCGACGGGCTTATACTCGTCGCATATAACGAGATTATCGCTGCTCAAAACGAATTCCTTCTCGTCGAGAGTTACTATTTTCTCCCCGTCGTAAGCCCTGCGGACGATTATTTTTCCGCCGCCTAAATAATTATAATCGAAAGCGTGCATAGGCTGGCCCATTTCGAGCAGTACGTAGTTGGTTATATCTACTACATTGTTTATGGAATTAAGCCCCATTCTGAACAGCCTGCGGCGCATCCATTCGGGCGATTTTTCTATTTTTATATTGCCGACGTAAGCCGACATATATCTCGGACAAAGATCCGCCGCCTTGACTTCGACCTTTATCTTATCCGAAGTTTTCAGCGTTTTATCCGTTTCAAAAGAAAGATCCGGCATTCTGAACGGGCG
>JAFTDZ010000195.1 GCA_017453885.1 Clostridia bacterium | reverse complement strand
GTTATCCGCTCTTTTTTTGCCGAAAGTTTTGCCGCCCGCCGATAAATCAAAATCAAAACGTTGACGAATCGGATTATAAATTGTATAATATAATGGATTCGACTTCGGTCAAGGAGAAAGGCAATGAAAATAATCGTCGTCGGGTGCGGCAAGATAGGCAGAACGATCCTCGCCAGTTTGGTAAAAGAAAAGCACGACGTTCTCGCCATAGACGTCAGCCCTTCGGTAATATCGGAAATAACAAACGTTTACGACGTGATGGGGATATGCGGCAACGGCACCGAATACGAAAAGTTGAAGGAAGCGGGCGCCGAAAAGGCAGACCTTTTCATCGCGGCAACGAGTTCCGACGAATTGAATATGTTAAGTTGTTTCGCCGCCAAAAGGATGGGAGCGAAGTACACCGTGGCGAGGATACGCAGCACCGGCAATACCGACAGCGTCAGCCTCGACTTCATGAAAAGCCAACTCGACCTTTCCATGTCAATAAACCCAGAACTTCTCGCCGCGCGCGCGATTTATAACATTCTGAAACTTCCTTCCGCCGCCAAGGTGGAACTTTTCAGCAGTCACCGTTTCGAGATGATAGAACTCATCCTCAAGGAAGATACCCCGCTCGACGGGGTTTCCCTGATAGAACTCCGCAAACAGAGCAGGGAAAACTTCCTTATCTGCACCGTAAGAAGGGGAGAGGAAGTATATATCCCGCAGGGCAATTTCCGCCTGAAAAGCGGCGACAGGATAGGCGTTATAATTTCCGGCAAGGACACCCAGAGAGTATTAAAAACCCTCGGAATCGCGCATAAACCGGTAAGGACGGTCCTTATCATGGGGGCTGGCAACATTTCTTATTACCTTGCGAAGATGCTCGTAGAGGGGCATATAGAGGTGAAGATAATAGAGAAGGATCCGGCAAAGTGCAGGGAATTTCTCGAACAGGTCCCCGGCGTTACCGTGATATGCGGCAACGGAATGGATCAGGATCTTCTCCGCGAAGAAGGGCTTTCCTCTACGGACGCGTTCGTCGCTCTCACCGGCCACGACGAAGAAAATATTCTTATTTCCTTCTACGCTATGTCGCAGAACAACAATAAAGTCATCACCAAAATAAATGCCGAAGAACTTTCCGCCCTCGCGGAAAAGTTGGGGCTTGAAAGCATAGTTTCCCCGAAGAAGATAATTGCGGATACCCTCGTGCAGTACGCCCGCGCGCTCCGCAATTCGGAAGGCAGTAAGGTGGAAACGCTCTACAGCCTTATGAACGGGGATATAGAGGCGCTTGAATTCAACGTTCTTCAGGACTTCGAATATCTCGATATTCCGCTTAAGGAAATAAGATTCAGAAAGGACGTTCTCCTCGCGGGCATAATCCGCGGGAGAGTTACGATAATACCCGCCGGTTCCGACGTGATAAAGGCGGGGGACAAGGTTATAGTGATAGCCGCCGGAGAGAGGATATACGACCTTGCCGACATAGTTTCAAAGGACAAGTAAAATGAACTACAAGATGATATTCTACACGGTAGGGCAGGTGCTTTTTATTGAAGCCGTAATGCTCGTTCTGCCCGTCGCCGTGGCTCTGATATACGCGGAATGGTCGGGCGCGCTCGCGCTCGCTGTCACGGCGGTCGCCGCCCTCGGCGCAGGGCTCGCCCTTACGCTTCCGCTTAAGAGGAGAAACCCCTCTATTTATGCGAAAGAGGGGCTTATTATCGTTTCGTTCGCCTGGATAGCGGTATCTCTCGTCGGGGCGCTCCCGTTCGTTATCAGCGGCGAAATACCATCTTATATAGACGCGCTGTTTGAAACGGTCAGCGGTTTCACCACCAC
>JAFTDZ010000194.1 GCA_017453885.1 Clostridia bacterium | reverse complement strand
TTAACGATCGCGAAGCGCCCGCAACTTCTTCGTTTACCGTGAACGGGGCGAGCGCGGAACTTAACTTCGCGGCGTTCGAAGTGAAAACCATTCTGTATAAAGGCGGAACGCTTGCCGAGATCGACGGGTTGATCATCTGACCTTAATTTTAACTTTTTTACCCGAAGCGGCGGAAGTTTTTTGCAAAGAGGAACTTCCGCCGCTTATTTGCACAGGGAATTATTTTCGGGCGATACCGCCAAACGGAATATCGCAAACAAAAAGTTTACGAAAATCAAACAAGTCGCGTTTATCCCGCAATATCGAGGGGTTTTCCGGTTTCGGAACGGCTTTTTATAAGTTCGTTTCTCGCGTGCAGTATCTTCATTTTATAAAAGTTATACCGCAGAACGAAAGTCGGTAGAACGTTCAGAATGGCGTTCACGGTTGCAACCGGCACACCGAACAGAAACGCGTACCTTAACGGAAAGGCGAAAATTATAAGATAGCCTGTAAATATCGTTACTATATGTATTATTTCTCCGTAACACGCTTCGAGCATATACCGTTCGAGGTATTCGTTGTCGTTCGGACGTTCCACCTTGCTCTTTGAAAAATTCGTAAACCGACCGAGTTCGGGTATTCTGTCTTTCCATTTTCTCACGCCGATTTTTTCGTAAAATACTTTTTCTTTTTTGCTTACGTTAAAAAATCTCTTTTTATACGAAAACCATCTTTCGGGCAAACGCCTTATTATAAAAGCGAAGATTCCGTCCACCGCTATAACAAGCGCCGTATCCGCCGCAATGCCCGCTACGCCCAGCCATGGAGCAAACCCGAAAGCAGGCGCCGCGAAAACCGCGTTCGTCACCGAAAAAAGGACTACGAAAAATAAAATTATAATTCCGTATAATATCACAGGTCGTACTCCTTTCCGTAAACTTCCTCGTATTTCCCGCGGCACATTTCAAAACTTTCCCTCGCCATTTTCTCTATGGCTTCCTTTTGCGGCAGCGACGTATCCGGATAAACAGGCGGCAGTATATATATTGTGAGTATTTGCGCGGGGTGCCCGTCAGGAAGCGTATTGTCGCTGTCCTTCATCGTGATAAACAGCGTTATAACGGGCTTTTCGGCTTTGTAAGCCATTCTGAAGCCCCCCGTTTTGAAAGGCCTCGGCTTGCGGTAATACCACCACATAGCCTGTTCGGGATAGATAAGAACGCATTCGCCGCGTTTTAATAAAACGTTTACAGCGTTCATCAACTTTTTGGTGCCGGCAACGCCGGAGCATAGGGGAAGGGTGTCGCAATGTCTGAACAAAAAACCGAACAGCCCCTTGAAAGAGGTATAGTTGCCTTCCCGTATAATTTTGTAAAGCCTGCCCTTTTTCAGGTATTTTTTTACCGCAATGTACACGGCGTAATTGTCGTAAAAGGCGAAGTGGTTGCAGGCGAGTATCGCCCCGCTTGTTTTAAGCACTTCGAGATTTTTTTCCCCCTCGATCCGCTCCACGGTGAAATAACCTTTTTTGATAAGCCCTTCAAAGAAGCGATAACCTGCGAAATAGGCGGCTTTCGTAAAAATTTTAGAGGATAATTTTTCACCGAGATAATCTACTTTTTCAGGATCGAGGGGCAACGTAGGGGGGTCGTTTTCAACGTCCTCGTCAAATCTTCGCTGCCGTTCGAATTTCTCCA
>JAFTDZ010000193.1 GCA_017453885.1 Clostridia bacterium | reverse complement strand
GCCCTGCGCCACGCAGAACGAGATCAATGGCGAAAGTGCCCGAATTCTCGTGAAAAACGGGGTTAAATACGTTTCCGAAGGGGCGAATATGCCTTCCGACCTCGAGGCTATAGAAGTGTTCCGACAGGCTGAAAACGTAGTGTTCCTTCCGGCGAAGGCGGCGAACGCAGGCGGCGTTGCCACTTCCGCTCTGGAAATGGCGCAATCATCGCAAAGGCTGTTCTGGTCGTTTGAAGAGGTGGACGCGAAACTTAAAAACATTATGGCGGGCATCTACCGCAATATTTCCGACGCGGCGCGCCGTTACGGAGCGGAAGGCGATTACGTGCTCGGCGCGAATATCGCAGGGTTTGAAAAGGTTGCCGACGCAATGCTCGCCCACGGCATCGTGTGACGGGATCGGCGTAATTTTTCGGAAATTTTAAGAAGAATAAACTGCGAGGACTATAGAATAAGCCGTTTTGCCTTACGAGTAGCCGTACTGGCGGAACGACTTGAAGGATATTTCCGCACTTTAGTAAAAAACACGCCTTTTTTGTGAGAAAAAGGCGTGTTTTCAAAAATGCCCGAACGGCGGAACAGAGTTTTGGCGCGAGGTTTAGACCTGTTTTTTTACGGGGAGAGAGCGCAAGTCCTTCAAGGCGGAACCTATATCCGCTTCGAGACAAACGGAACGTTCGGCAATATAGTCCGGGCAGACCGCTTCGCCGAGATTTATCGTGATATAGGCGGCTTTTTCGTTAGCGTAGGTCATTCGCCAAAAAGGATATTTTATTATCACGGGCGTGTTGCCGCCCACGCCGAGTTCCAGAAACACAACGGCTTTATCCTCGTACCTTTTAAGAAATCGAGCGTAGGAGGCGGCGGCTTTTTTCCAGCCGTCGTCCTCTACGAAGGTGTCGTCCGCGCGGAGATTCATAGCCATAGGCCGCCCGCATACGGGGCATTTGGGTATAAGTTCGCTCGGAATCTTCATATCCTTCTGTTCGGAATACATTTTCTTTATAATTTCTTCGTTGTCGTAAGTTTTATTATGGCAGGGCTTGCTGCATTGAAACAGTCCGTAATCGCCCTGCGTGTAGAACAGCCGCTTTTTATCGAAACCCGACTTCTGAAAACAATGATCCACGTTGGTGGTTATAACGAAATATTCTTCGTTTTTTACAATGTCGAAAAGGTCGGCGTAGGCGGTGCCGGGTATGTTAGTATAGCGGTTTATATATACGTATCTCGACCAGAACGCCCATTTTTCTTCCGCCGAGGGGTAAGGATAAAAACCGCCGGAATACATATCGCGGAAGCCGTATTTCATTTCGAAATCGTGAAAGTTTTCGTGAAACCTTCTGCCCGAATAGGTAAAGCCCGCGGAAGTTGAAAGCCCGGCGCCCGCGCCTACCGCAACGGCGTCGGCATTATTTATAAGTTCGCGTATTTTTTCTATCTTTTTCGCGTAAGTTTCGTTTGCCTGCATAAGCGTCACCTTGAAAAGGTTGAATTTATTTTTCTTATATGTTAGAATATATTAAAAGCGATGCGGAGAGATTTGCGGTATGGGAAAGACCGACGGAAAATTCAAGGAGAGGGCGAGCCGTTTTTTTAATGGCATAGGCTCGTTCGTAAAAAAGTACGAACTTGCGTTCTTCGCGTTCGGCTTTCTTGTTATCGCAGCGCTTATGCGAGTGTCTTACTTTGACTTTCGATCCAACGATTACAATAATTTCCTTAAAGGTTGGTTTGAGGAGATAAAGGCGCTCGGCGGGTTCCGCGGCTTCGGTTCGGCGGTGGGCGATTATACGCCCATGTATAAATATATCATAACCGTAATGACCTATTTCCCGTTCGAACCGCTCTATATGTATAAGACCGTTTCGTGCCTGTTCGACGCGATAACTGCGGTTTTTTCGGGGCTTATAGTAAGGCGCGCTACGAAAAGCGACGTTAAAGCGCTTGCGGCGTATGCGATAGCGTTGTTTGCGCCGTCCGTCTTTTTGAACAGCGCCGTGTGGGCGCAATGCGATTCTATATTCACTTGCTTTTCCGTGATAAGCCTGTGGCTTATACTGAAAGATAAAAGCCACGCCGCCATGGCGGTTTACGCGGTAAGTTTTTCCTTCAAGATACAGGCTGTGTTTTTCGCGCCGGCAATAGCGGTGTCCATTCTGCGAAGAAAAGTGAAACTGACTTCGCTCGCCTTCTTTTTCGCCGCGTACTTCCTGTGCGCGGTACCGGCTATGATAGCGGGAATGAAGTTTACCGACGCGCTTTTCGGCGCTTATATAAAACAGGTGGGGGAATATTCCAACATGACCTACGGCGCCGCAAATTTATACCAGATGCTGCCCGCGGGGTTTGCGGACGAAAAACTCCTGAATATGTTTTTGTTCTTCGCCGTCGGCGTGACCTGCATTTTCTGCGTTTTGCTTTATAGGGGGAATTACCCCGATACCGACGAAAACGTTATACTTATCTCTTACCTTTCCGCCCTTATTCTGCCGTTCGTTCTGCCGAAGATGCACGAGAGGTATTTTTACCTTTCGGATATTTTCGGGCTGCTGTTCGCGTTTTGCTTTATAAATAAAAGTTATATACCCTTCGCCACGGGTTACTGCTCGATGCGGGTGGTGGTAAAGTACCTTTTCGATCCGGCGGAAACGAAGATGAAGTATATAAATTTAAGTTACGTTATGCTCGCGGCGATAGTTCTGCTGTGCCTTTTTGCCTATAAGCGGCTTTCCGAAGGCGGGGAAAAGAGGCTGCTTTGCGGCGAAGATCGGCCGAGTAATTCGCGGTAAATATCTTCGTCCGCATCTTTGAAAACGTTGAATACGACTTTGATGTCGCTCGGCGTTTCTTTTTTGTATTTTTTTACCGTTTGAACGGCTATTTCCGCAGCCGCGCGGTTCGGAAAGTGAAATTCCCCCGTGGAAATGCAGCAGAATGCTATGCTTTCAAGTCCGTATTCGTCCGCAAGGCGCAGGCAACTTTCATAGCAGGAAGCGAGTTGTTTTTTGTGCTCTTCGGCCAGTTTGCCGGAAACTATAGGGCCCACGGTGTGCAGAACGTATTTACAGGGCAGGTTATAGGCTTTGGTTATCTTCGCGCGGCCGGTCGGCTCGTCATGCCCTTGCCGCCGCATTATTTCGTTGCACTCGAGCCGCAACTCAACGCCCGCGTAGGTGTGAATGGCGTTGTCAATACACCCGTGGCAGGGGGCGAAACAGCCGAGCATCTTCGAGTTGGCGGCGTTCACTATCCCGTCCGCTTTCAGCGTGGTAATATCGCCTTTCCAAACGCATAAGTCGCCTTTTTCAAACAATATCGCACTGTCGGTGATTTTTTTATCGGCGAGTTCTTCTTGCAGATATTCGTCCTGAATACGCAAAAATTCCTCGCTTACGGGTTTCGGCTCTCTCACGTTGAAAAGCGCGCGGAGCAAATATTTTTGTTCTTCCGCGCCTTTCGGCAGGTCGTTTTTATATCCGCCCTCGTCGAGAAGTTTGTTTATAAGATATATTCTCTTTTCCGCTTGATTCATATTTTACCTCTC
>JAFTDZ010000192.1 GCA_017453885.1 Clostridia bacterium | reverse complement strand
TTTTGATCTCGGTACGCTTCATGATACAAACTCCGTGTAATATTTAAGAATCTTTTATATTATATCATATTAAAGCGATTTTTCAAACTTTTTTCAACCGACTTACGATTATTTTTATTATTTTTTAACAAAAACGGCGGGGAAAATTTTCTCCGCCGCAAAATTCGGTCACACTTTTCTTTTTCGGTACATTTCACGCGTGGCTATACCGCCGCGTATATGTCTTTCCGAAAGGTTTTTATCGAGCACCGCGCGAACTTTTGCGCTCAATTCCTCGTCGAAAGCGGGCAATCTTTCGGTTATGTCCTTGTGGACGGTGGATTTGCTCACGCCGAAAACCTCTGCGGTTTTTCTAACCGTACTGCCCGTTTCGGCAATATAAACCGCCTCGTCTTTAACTCTTTTCAATAAAGGATCCAAAATACACACCTCTCTTTCAAGTAGTGTATATAACTATGAATCATTTCGACAAATTATGACTTTTTACGACCGATCCGCCCGCGTATATTCTTCTTTTTTTCCTTAAATTAAGCCTTCCGAGTCTGAGAATGTTGAACGCTACGCCGAAGGTGAACGCCTGCATCAGAAAGTACGCGTAAACCACGAACGAGAAGAAACCCGAAAACACGCCGTATATCTTTTCGAAATTTGCTATCCGATCGACGTATATGCCGAACGCCACGGTTATTACAGACAGCATAAACAGCGTTACCAAAGCGCCCTTGTAAACTTCTCTTACGGACAGGCGGTAAGGACATACGAGGAGATTTAACAGTACGAGCAGAACAAACGACGCGCCGCCCGCGATAAGCGCCGCCGCCACTTTAAGAAAAACCCCGCCGAAAAGCGTGTTTACTATCATATACGAAAACCCCGTCGCCGCGAAAAAGACGACGGTTATCCCCACGAAAAGGAGAGAAACGAGCCGCGAAACGAGGCTTTTCCCCTCGCTTTCGTAACCGTAAAGTATTTCTCCGCAACGTTTGAAACGGTAAAAGAGATTAGTTGCCGAATACGCGGAAGTCACCGCGAAAAACGCCCCGCCGTTTATCGTCGCCCGTTTTGCCGAGGTGTTGAACGACCTGACGAAATCCGACACCGCGCCGAAAAACGCAGAGCGTTCGATAAATTCTTCGGGAAAAATTTTTCCGAGAAAAAATATTAGCAGGCAGAGCGCCGGCGCGAAGCCGGTCACGAAGTAGAAAGCGAGGCTCGCCGCGATCTCCCTCGACCATATCCTTTTCCAGAAATCGTGCACCGATTTTAACTTGAAAAAAAATTCTTTCACGCAATAAGTATGCGGAAAGAACAAAATAAAAATCCGCCGTAAAAGCGGATCTTTCGTCACATATCCATTCCGTTGAAATACTCGCCGTCGGTCTTGGTTTTCGGCGGGGTTATAACGGTATCGAAATCGATATAATATTTTCTTCCCGTGAAGGAGTAATAATTTACGAATTTCAGGCAGGATATGCAAACGCAGGTAGCGGGCAGAGAAAAAACGAACCCAACGCCCAAAGTGAACACCGCCGCCGAAACGTTTACGTAAAAAACGAGCAGCACCATAAAAACGTATTGAGCGAAAAGTTCGCCGAACTTCTTCGCCCCGATCGAAAAAGATTCTTTTATTCCCTTTATCACGCCGTTTTCGCCTGCCGTTACCGACGGGAGAAAGCACGAGAAAAACGCGCAGTACGCGGCGTTGCCCGCCACCGGAATAAGGAGCGACAGCGGCAGGGATAAAACGTAGATAACGGGCGCGGTAAGCGTGAATACCCCGTACCCCGCCGCAAGGAATAAAATATTGCATACGATAAACGATGAAACGCTTATCAGTTGATACAAAAAGCATTTCCCGAAACCGTGAAGTATCGCGCTGAGATATCCTATCCTCGAAAGCGACGACATATACGAATTTACAGCCACGCCGGACGCGTAATTCGCGAAGCCGAAGAATGCGGCGTAAACTATAATTATCGCCACTATCCCTACGGCTACCCAGGTTATTTCGCCCATTTTGCCGCCGAGCATCCCGAAAAACGCCGTTGCCGCGGCGGAAAAACGCTCGCTGCTTTCGGCAAATTCCGATCCCGCGGAAAAAAACGCGCCTATTATGCCCTTGAAAGCGCCGAAGAGTTCCGCGCCTTCAGCCGAGGAAAATATCTCTTTTACGAACGGAATAAGGAAGGATGCCGTTACCGCAGTCAATATTAAAGTTACCGCAAACCTGAAAAGAAAATCCGAAATGACAATTTTCAGGTTGGAAAAAAGCAATTTGAAAGTGTTTTTGAGTTTCATTGTATTTCTCCGACCGCGCCGATACCCCGACCGCGATCATTAAAACTTTTTCGCTTATTTAATAATTATAACATACATTCGGCAAAAAAACAATAAATTAAAGTATGAAAAAATTCACTTACGCATTTTTATCGCTCGCGATAGCCGCGCTGATGCTATGCCTCGTTATATTCCCGGACAGGTATATTTCGGTGGCGCGGGAAGGAATAACGCTTTGGGCGGTCTCCGTTCTGCCTTCCCTCTTTCCTTTCTTTTTCCTTACTTTACTTCTCACCAAAATGGGCGCGCTCGGAAATTTTGCCGGAGCGGCGGACAGATTTACGGGAAAGTTTTTTCGTTGCAACGGCGTATCCGCCTATATCTTTATAATGAGCGCGCTTTCCGGTTACCCCGTCGGTGCGAAACTTATAAGCGAACTTTACGCCGCTGGCAAAACCGACGGATACGAGGCTACGCGAATGTCCTGCTTCTGCTCCACTTCCGGTCCGCTGTTCGTGATGGGAACGGTGGGCGTGAATATGTTCGGGAACAAGTTGTGCGGGGCGATAATGCTCGCCTGCCACCTTATATCTGCCGTAATATGCGGCAAAATCTTTTATAAATACGGCGCTTTTAACAAAATGCGAACGACGCTGAAACATTCCGATAACACCGATAATATTCTGTACGAATGTATTTACTCCTCGGTCATATCCATTATTTGCGTGGGCGGGTTCATATGCGTTTTCTACCTGCTTGCAAGGGTACTTTCGGACTTCGGCGTTCTCTGCCTGCCGACCGCCCTGTTAAAACTTATCTTTGCCCGAACAGGCTGCTCCGATACCGCCGCGAACGGATTTATGCTCGGCCTTATAGAATGTACGAACGGCTGTAAGATCCTTGCGGAAATGCCCTGCGCTTTCACCGCCGCTCTCGCCTGCGGCGTTATATCTTTCGGCGGGCTTTCGGTAGCGTTTCAATCGGCAATATACCTTATAAAAGCAAAAGTGAATATGAAAATATTTTTCCTTTCCAAAACCCTTCAGATGATAATATCATTTATCCTCTGTTTTACCGTTTTGTATTTGACGAAGATATTCTGAAACGGCGTCCGGCACCAGTCCTTCGGCGCTTTTCCCTGCCGCTATAG
>JAFTDZ010000021.1 GCA_017453885.1 Clostridia bacterium | reverse complement strand
GTTACCGAGGCGAACACGCTTTACAATCAGAACAAGTGGGGGCAAAAGACCTGGCCCGCCGCGGGAACGGAGAGAAGCCGTTAAAATATCGGAGGAATGATGGGCTACACCGGATCGAAAAAACGAAGGGCAAGAGAATATGCGGGGCTGGTATGGATATTACCCGCCCTCGCGTTGCTGTGCGTGTTTTGCCTTTACCCTACGATCACCGCTTTCACCCGCTCGTTTACGGACTGGGAAGGAGGGACTGCGTTCGGATTCGTCGGGTTTGAAAATTACTCGTCCGTTTTTGCGGACAGATTGTTTTTCAAATCTTTGCTTAACGTGGTAATACTCACGGCGGTGGGTATGGTACTCGGAAATTTCGCTTCCGTTACGCTTGCGGAACTTTTGTACAATCTGCGCTCTAAAATGGCGACCGTATATCGTTTTTTGTTCGTTCTGCCCGCGATGATACCGGGCATAATAGTATTGCTTTTATGGCAAAAACTGATATTTACCGGATCTTCGGCAGGCGTTGCCAACACCATACTCGGATTGTTCGGTCAAAAACCTATAGAATGGTTTGCCAGCAACAAAACTTATGTGGTGTTCATAGCCATATTCCTGTACGGTTTTCCCTGGATGGGCGGCACGTCGTTCCTTATTTATCTGGCGGGGCTTAACGGGATAGATGCTTCCGTGATAGAGGCTTCCCGACTGGACGGCGTAGGCGCGCTCCGCCGCATTTTCGTGATAGATCTTCCCCTTATAAAAGGGCAACTCAAATATTTTCTCGTTATGGGAGTGATAGGCGGCTTGCAGAATTACACGATGCAATACGCCATAACGAACGGCGGCCCCGGCGAGGTGATAAACAATATGGAATCGGGCACGATGGTTCCGGGTTTCTATATATATCAGTTGATATGCGGTTCGTCGAGAACGGGCGCTTTCGGTTACGCGTGCGCAATGGGCGTGGTGATGTTTCTTATAATACTCGTGATCACCGTGCTGAACAACACCTTGCTTAAAACGGAGGGCGACTGATGAAAAAGTTTAAGTTTTTCTTCCGTAAAGCGATACATCACGCCGTTATCGTAGCCTTGCTTTTTATGGTGATGTTGCCGTTCTATATCCTTATAATCAACAGTCTGAAGCTGCCGAAAGATATAATAAAAGATCCGTTTTCTTTCCCGGGTACGGATAAAGCGCCTATGCTTTTAAGCGGGTACGGCGTGGCGTGGAAACTCGTAAAAGGCTATATATTCAACACCGTTATAGTTGCCGTATCGGAAATATTCGGCGTTTTGCTTTTCGCAAGTCTTGCGGCGTACGGGTTCACTTGTTTCCGCTTCAGAGGAAGAAATCAACTTTTCACGTTCTTTCTGGCGTTTATGATGATACCGAGTATATTGACGCTCGCTTCGCAATACGCGCTGGTATATTCGGGGCTGAAACTCGGCAGGACCTTTGCGGGAGTTATCCTGCCCGCGGTAGCGGGGGGAATGCCCGTAAATATATTCCTTATACGAACGTTTTTCAACGGAGTTCCCGGCAGCCTTTTCGAGGCGGCCGAACTCGACGGCGCGTCGCATTTCAGCAGATATATAAAAATCGCCGTGCCGCTGTCGATGCCGATACTTTTCACCATAGGACTGTCCACGCTTCTCGGCGCCTGGAACGACGTTATTTGGTCGCGGCTTATCCTATACGGCAACGAAAAACTTTACACGATAAGCGTAGGCGTTTTCGTTTCGTTCAATTCTACGGCGAACAGATCCATTACGGATACCGTTATCTATGCCGGTTATTGCATAGCCAGCCTTCCGCTCGTAATAGCGTTCGCGCTCACTTCGAGGCAGTTCATCAAAGGGCTTACGAACGGCGCGATAAAAATGTAAGGGGTAAAAATATGAAAAGGATAATTTGCCTTATATCTTCTCTTGTTTTTCTCGTTTTTCTTTGTTCCTGCGGGGGGAGTAAAAAAACTTCTTCTTCGGGCGCGCCCGATTCATCCGGCAGCGCGGAAAAGGAATACGTTGAAACTCTTTTTGATACGAACTTCGAAAGGGGTATAGCCATTTCGGGCTTGCTTTCAAAACAGGTATCCTATACCAACTGGAAATACGGCGCGAACGACGAGGATCCGCTTTGGCGGCTCGGTCAGTACTGCGATCTTTCCGCCACGAGGAGCGGCTACG
>JAFTDZ010000191.1 GCA_017453885.1 Clostridia bacterium | reverse complement strand
CATCCGAGAACGGCTTCCATAGTCAAGTTCGAAGGGAAGCGCGTTGACGACGAAACTATAAGCAGCGTGGGCACTTATCTCGCAGTGTATATTATTTCATTCGTCGTGATAGTGCTTTTGCTCTCGATAGAACAGACCTTCAGTTTCGAGGCGAACTTCACGGCGGCGGCGTCGTGTTTCAACAACATCGGGCCTATGTTCGACAATATCGCCGGCGGCGGCACATTCGCCAACTACTCTTATTTTTCCAAGATAGTGCTGGCGTTCGCAATGCTGCTCGGCAGGCTCGAATTGTACCCGTTACTGCTCACCGTAAATCCTTATACCTGGATAAAGAAATAAAAATTCGGAGAAAGATATTGAAAGATTACCTATACAAAATAATCGTCTATCAGGACGGGCAGATAATCAAGGCGGATAAGGCTTTTGAAAAGGACTTCCCCGCGGTCAGGACCATAAGGGAAAAGATAAGATTTTTCGACGAACGCGAATTTCAGTTTATAAAACTTCCGCACTACAAGGGAGAGCAGACTTTCATCTGCAAGGCAAAAACGCTCCGCAACGGCAACGTGGAACTCAAACTCGCGAGGGTTGCGGCAAGGCCTGTCGAGGCGGCGCCCGAGGAAACCCGTTCGTCGGCGTCTTTCGAGGAAGAATACCGCTCTCTTATAAAGGGCAACGCGCAGGTGCTTGCGGGGGAAGTTTACTTCGCCAATCTCCACGAGATAATGACCGTTTTCGGAAGAAGATTCGCCGAGCGGGTGAGGAACGTTCTCCTCGACCGCATAAGCGAAAAATTCCGTTTGACCTTCCCTGCCGACTACTACCACGCGAATATTCTGTTTGCGGACTCCGCCGTGTGGCAGAACGTTATAAACGCCCTCGGCGAGATAGTGGAATCTTTCAACCGCGTTGTAAAAATAGACGATAACCTCGTAAAAGTAAAGGTAAAATGCGGCTTCGCGGTGGTTGACCGCTCGATGGACGGCGCCAACTTCGAATACGTTATGAGCGCGGTAGGCGGTGCGCTCAAACGCGCCGAAGAGAGCGACGCGGGCGACCTTTTCGAGCGGAAGGATTTCTACCTGTATCAGGAGATACAAAAGAAGGTTTACGCGAAATACTTCTTCAAAATAGATATTCCCAAGATGATAGAAAACGATGATTTTTATCTGGAATATCAACCGCAGTACGACGTTAAGGAAAACCGCATAGTCGGTTTCGAAGCGCTTTTCCGCGTAAAAAAGCACATTCAGATCAACGCGAGCGTATTCGAGATAATTTCCTACGCCGAACAATCCGGCAACATGGTGCGCCTCGGCGATTTTATATTCGACACGGGAATGAAGTTCGCCAAAAGCATCGAGGGGACGGGAGTAAAAGTTTCGCTCAACGTTTCCGCAGTGCAACTTATGCAGGAAGGGTTTGTGGATAACTTTATGAATATCTATAATAAATACGAACTCAAGCCGGGCTCGGTCGCGCTCGAAGTGAGCGAGGCTTTCCTGTCGGCAACTTTGAACGAAACGCTCCGCAAACTCGAACTCCTTTCCGAAAAAGGCATCGACATTTATCTCGACGATTTCGGCATAGAGAACACCTCCTTCAAATACCTTACGAATCTTCCCATCTCCGCAATAAAGATAGACCGCTCTTTCGTAACCGACATAGGCAAGAACAGATATAACACCATAATTTCAAAGATGATAATAGATATTGCCGAAACGCTCGACGTATATACGGTAAGCGAGGGCGTTGAAACGGTGGAGCAACTAAAAACCCTTGAGAAGCAGGGCTGCAATATTATACAAGGTTATCTTATAAGCAAAGCGGTGGGAGAGGACGTCGCCCGCAATATGATAAAGACCTTCCGTTTCGAAGGCTAAAAGGCAAAAGGGTTATAAAGCGTATGTTCGTCGCCCGCGGCAAATTGTGTCGCGGGCGTAAACATATACCGCAAAATAAATAAATTTTCAATTTTTTTGCAAAAATATGCATAAAACGGCGTTCAAAAAATTGCCGTTTGTTTTTTATAATGTTATAATATATTTTATATAACAAAAAATAAGAGGTTTTTTATGGACGTCAAATGGAACGAACTCGGCTTCGGCTACGTTAAAACCGACAAGAGATACGTGTCGCTTTATAAAGGCGGCAAGTGGGACGAAGGAATTTTAACTTCCGACGAAACTGTAACGCTCAACGAATGCGCCTGCGTTTTCCAGTACGCGCAGACCTGCTTCGAGGGGCTTAAGGCATACCGCACGGCGGATGGAAAGATAGTGTGTTTCCGCCCCGATCTTAACGCGGAGCGAATGGAACGCTCCTGCGAGAGAATGAAGATGCCCGTATTCCCGAAGGAGAGGTTTATAGAGGCTGTAAAGGCAACGGTAAAGGCTAACGAGCGGTGGGTACCGCCGTACGGAACGGGCGCCACTTTATATATCCGCCCGTATATGTTCGGTTCCGACGCGGTCATCGGCGTCAAACCCGCGAACGAATTTCAATTCAGAATTTTAGTCACGCCCGTCGGCCCGTACTTCAAGGGCGGAGTGAAACCTCTCTCTCTGCGCGTATCCGATCTCGACCGCGCCGCTCCCCGCGGAACGGGCGACATCAAAGCGGGTTTGAACTACGCGATGAGCCTTTACAACATAGTTGACGCGCACGAGCAGGGTTTTGACGAAAACGTATATCTCGACGCCGCCACCCGCACCTACATAGAGGAAACGGGCGGGGCGAATATAATTTTCATAACCAAGGACGGAACGGTGGTAACGCCCAAGTCCGATTCCATACTTCCTTCCATCACCAGGCGGTCGCTTCTTTACGTCGCGAGGGAATATCTCGGTCTTAAAACGGAAGAACGCCGCGTCACTCTCGACGATGTTAGCGGGTTTGCCGAATGCGGCCTTTGCGGAACGGCGGCGGTAATTTCGCCCGTGGGCAGGATAAACGACCACGGCAAGGACATTTTATTCCCTTCCGGCATGAAGGATATGGGCCCCGTAACAAAGAAACTTTACGATACTCTCCGCGGCATCCAGATGGGCGAGATAAAAGCCCCCGAAGGTTGGATATACGGGATAGATTGAGGTCAAGTTATGCTTACGCTCGATAAAGTTTTCAACGCGGCAACGGTGCTTAAAAATATAATAAGCCCCACGCCGCTCGTAAAGGCGGCGAACGTCGCCGCGGATTGCGACCTTTTTCTGAAACCGGAAAATCTTCAGCGAACGGGTTCCTTCAAGGTGCGCGGTTCGGGTTATAAAATTGCCACGCTGTCGGCTGAAGAAAAGGCGCGCGGCGTAATAGCCTGTTCTGCGGGCAATCACGCGCAGGGCGTAGCGCTCGCAGCGAGCAAGTGCGGGATACCTTCCCTTATAACTTTGCCGGACAGCGCGCCCATCTCCAAGGTGGAAGCGACCAAAAGTTACGGGGCGGAAGTCCTTCTCGTAAACGGAGTTTATGACGACGCTTACGCCAAAGCCGTGGAACTTCAGAAGGAAATGGGTTACACCTTAATTCATCCCTACGACGACGAGGATGTTATAGCCGGTCAGGGCACGATAGGGCTGGAGATAGCGAGCGAACTCGACGATGTAGACGCGATAGTCGTTCCGATAGGCGGCGGCGGGCTTATTTCCGGCATAGCCTACGCAGTAAAAAACATAAATCCCAAAATCAAAATTTACGGCGTTCAGGCGGCGGGCGCGCCGAGTATGTATAATTCGGTAAAGAGCGGCAAGATAGAAACGCTCAGGTCCGTTTCCACCATAGCCGACGGTATTGCCGTAAAGCACCCGGGCGACAACACGTTTGAAATAATAAAAAAATACGTTGACGATATAGCCCTCGTCTCCGAGGACGAAATAGCGTCCGCCATACTCACTTTGATAGAAAAACAGAAAATGATAGCCGAAGGCGCGGGCGCGGCGGCAACGGCGGCGGTAATGTTCGGCAAATTCCCGCTCGTCGGCAAAAAGGTGGTTTCGGTCGTTTCCGGAGGCAATATAGACGTGACTATTCTCTCAAGGGTGATACAGCGCGGCCTTATGAAAACGGGCAGGTTGAGTTCTCTCCTTATTGAACTTATCGACAAGCCCGGGCAGTTGAAGGACGTTTCCCGCATAATAGCCGAAAAGGGCGGCAACGTCACCAGCGTTCACCACGAGAGGGGCGAAACCGAAAGCGTAAACGGCTGTTTCCTTCGCATCTCCATGGAAACGAGGAATTACGATCACATCAAAGAAATAATAACGGCCCTTAAAGATGAAGGGTTCAAGATAGTCAGCGAGAAAACCATATGAAAAAAGTATTTACCGAAAAAGCCCCCGCGGCGATAGGCCCCTATTCGCAGGCGGTAATATCTAACGGAATCGTATTCACATCCGGTCAGATAGCGATAGTTCCCGAAAAGGGAGAAATCGTTTCCGACACCGTAGAAGGGCAGACGAGGCAGGTTTGCGAAAACCTTTCCGAAGTTCTCGCCGCCGCAGGTTCGTCGCTCGATAAAGCGATAAAAACCACCTGTTTTTTGCGCGATATAGGGGACTTTTCAAAATTCAACGCTATTTATGCCGAATACTTCGCCGGCAAGCCCGCCCGCTCCTGCGTGGCGGTAAAAGACCTGCCGAAAGGCGCCCTCGTTGAAATAGAAGTAATTGCCGAACTATAATATCAATACGGAGAAAACGATAAATGGATAACACTAAATATTCCGCGGGTTACTACGCCGCGCCCGGTTCCCACACGAAATGGGCGTCGAGGGAACGCATCGAAAAACCGCCCGTATGGTGCAGCGTGGACCTGCGCGACGGAAACCAGAGCCTCGTTATTCCGATGAATCTCGAGGAGAAACTCAAATTTTACAAAATGCTCCTTAAAGTGGGCTTTAAGGAAATAGAAGTGGGCTTTCCCGCCGCTTCCGAAACCGAATACGTCTTTTTGAGAAAACTGATAGACGAAAAACTTATCCCGTCGGACGTTACCGTTCAGGTGCTCACTCAATGCAGGGAACACATTATCCGCAGAACTTTCGAGGCGTGCAAGGGCGCGCCGAGCGCGATAATACACTTTTACAACTCCACGAGTTACGCCCAGAGAGAGCAGGTTTTCAAAAAGTCGAAAGACGAAATAAAGAAGATAGCCGTTGACGGGGCGAAACTCGTCAAGAAACTCGCCGCCGAGTACGACGGGAATTTCCGCTTCGAATACTCGCCCGAAAGTTTCACGGGTACGGAACCCGAATACGCGCTCGAAGTTGTGAACGCCGTGCTTGACGTGTTGGAGCCTTCCGCGCAAAATAACGTTATAATAAACATACCCGTCACCGTGGAGATGAGCGGGCCGCACGTCTACGCGAGTCAGATGGAATATATCTGCGAAAACATAAAATACCGCGAGTACGTAACGATCTCTTCTCACCCGCACAACGACAGGGGCACCGGAGTTGCCGACGCGGAACTCGCGCTCCTCGCCGGCGCCGACAGGATAGAGGGCACGCTTTTCGGCAACGGGGAGAGGACGGGCAACGTAGATATAGTGACGCTCGCGATGAATATGTATTCCCACGGGGTAGATCCGAAACTCGATTTTTCCGATATGCCTTCCATCGTGGAAACTTACGAGGAATGCACGCGCATGCGCGTTTACGAAAGGTCGCCTTATGCGGGCGCGCTTGTATTCGCCGCGTTCTCCGGCAGCCATCAGGACGCCATAGCCAAGGGCATGAAGTGGCGCGCGGAAAAGAATTTACACCGCTGGACTGTGCCTTACCTTCCGATAGATCCGGCTGACGTCAACAGAACGTATGATGCGGACGTTATCCGCGTAAATTCGCAAAGCGGCAAAGGCGGTATAGGTTACCTTCTCGAAACCACCTACGGTTACGATCTCCCCGCGAAGATGCGAGAGGATCTCAGTTATGCTTGCAAGGCGCTTTCGGACGGGGAACACCGCGAACTGAAGGTGGAAGATATACTCACCGTGTTCAAGCAGAGATATTTCAGATCGGGCAGCCCCGTTTCCGCTGAGGAAATAAACTTCACCAAGAAGGACGGCAAGGTCACGGGTGAAATAACCTTTGCCGAAAACGGTAAAAAGACCAAGGTCGCTTCTTCCGGCAACGGCTCGATAGACGTTATAAGCAACGCCCTGAAATCTTATTCGGGCAGAACTTATCGGCTTGACGAATATTCCGAACACAGTATGCGCGGAAGCGGCTCGGAGAGCGTAGCCGTAGCGTATATAGGCATAAACGACGGAACCGGTAAAATAATCTGGGGCGCGGGGCTCAATACCGATATAACCCACGCCGGCGCAGACGCGCTCGTCAGCGCCTTCAACAATCTGCTTTCAAACGGGAGATGAACTTATGGGAATGACCATGACGCAAAAAATACTCGCCGCGCACGCCGGGCTGGAAGCGGTTACCGTAGGTCAACTTATCGTAGCAAAACTCGATATGGTGCTCGGTAACGATATAACCACGCCCGTAGCGATAAACGAATTTCAAAAAGCGGGTTTTACGCAGGTTTTCGATAAAGACAAGGTGAGCATCGTACTCGATCACTTCGTGCCGAACAAGGATATAAAGGCGGCAGAGCAGTCAAAACAATGCAGAAAATTTGCCTGCGAAAACTGCATAAGTCACTTTTACGACGTGGGCAAAATGGGCATAGAACACGCCCTTCTTCCCGAGCAGGGGATAGTTACCGCGGGCGACTGCGTGATAGGGGCGGACAGCCACACCTGCACCTACGGGGCGCTCGGCGCTTTCTCAACCGGCGTTGGCAGTACGGATATGGCGGCGGGGCTTTCGGCGGGCGTCGCCTGGTTCAAAGTGCCGTCGGCGATAAAATTCGAACTCGAAGGGAAGTTGCCCGCGAATTGCAGCGGCAAGGACCTTATCCTCACGATAATCGGAATGATCGGCGTTGACGGGGCGTTGTACAAAAGCATGGAATTTACAGGCGGCGGCGTTAAAAATCTTTCTATGGACGACCGCCTCTGCATCTGCAATATGGCGATAGAGGCGGGCGCGAAGAACGGGATATTCCCCGTGGACGAAGTCACGCTTTCCTATCTTGAAGGCAGGTCGGAAAGGCAGCCCGTAATTTACGCCGCAGACGAGGACGCCGAGTACGAAAGAGTTATAAAAATAGACCTTTCCGAAATCACGCCCACGGTCAGTATTCCGCACCTTCCCGAAAATACGAGGAAGGCCGAAGAACTCGGCGACGTGAAGATCGATCAGGTAGTGATAGGCAGTTGCACCAACGGCAGAATGGAAGATATGCAGGCGGCATACAGAGTGCTTAAAGGCAGAAAGATCGCCGAAGGCGTTAGGTGCATAATCATTCCCGCCACGATGAAAATTTATCGCGAATGTATCGAAAAAGGCTATATCACCGCGTTTATAGACGCGGGCGCCGTGGTATCCACGCCCACGTGCGGGCCATGCCTCGGCGGCTATATGGGAATTTTGGCTGAAGGCGAAAAGTGCATCGCCACCACCAACCGCAATTTCGTCGGCAGAATGGGGCACGTAAAAAGCGAAGTTTACCTCGCAAGCCCGTTCACCGCCGCGGCTAGCGCGCTTACGGGCTATATAACCTACCCGTCGGAGGAATTATTATGAAAGTAAAGGGCAAAGTATTCAAGTATCCGGACAACGTAGATACGGACGTGATAATCCCCGCCCGCTATCTCAATACTTCCGATGCGGACGAACTCGCCCGCCATTGCATGGAAGATATAGATAAAGATTTCGTAAAAAAGGTCAAAGCGGGCGACGTTATCGTTGCGGGCTGGAATTTCGGTTGCGGCTCGTCGAGGGAACATGCTCCGCTCGTAATAAAGACCTGCAAAACCGGCTGCGTGATAGCGAAAAGTTTCGCGCGGATATTCTACCGCAACGCTATAAACATCGGTTTGCCCATTCTCGAATGCCCCGAAGCAGCCGAAGAAATTTCTTTCGGCGACGAAGTGTCCGTGGATTTTGACAGCGGCGTTATCACCGATATGACCACCGGCAAAACCTATCGGGCGGCGGCGTTCCCGCCATTCATACAAAACATTATTTCCTCGGGCGGGCTCCTCGCTTCTCTGAAGAAACATTCATCGTGAACGGCGGCGTTACTGTAAAGTCTCAAGACATCGATGACCGTGCAGGTCTATCTCGTCCTTTCGACTTTCCGAGCCTTGCCCTTCGCGCGACTGTTTCTTCAGAACGGTTTTCATCGTGAACGGCGGCGTTACTGTAAAACAGAGAGTAAATATGTCATTCTGAACAGGCTTCAGCCTGTGAAGAATCTCTGTGCTTTGGCGGAGAAAATAAAAAACCGAAAAAATAAATCGCATAGAATCCAAACGGCGCGAAAGCCGCCTTTATCTCACAAAAACAACGTTTTCGAGATAAAACAGGCGGAGCGCGAACGGAGAATGAAGATGAAAAAGAACATAGCGGTGATACGGGGCGACGGCATAGGCCCCGAAATAATCGAACAGGCGGTAAGCGTTCTCGACGCGATAGCCTTGAAGTACGGCCACGAATTTACCTATACAGAAGTGGATATGGGCGGCGTTGCGATAGATAAGTACGGCGATCCTTTACCCGACGAAATGCTTGAAAAATGTATCTCGTCCGACAGCGTTCTTCTGGGTGCGGTCGGCGGGCCGAAGTGGAACGGCGTTCCGGGGGACAAGCGCCCTGAAAAAGGGCTTTTGAAACTCCGCGCGGGGCTGAAAGTTTACTCTAACAACCGCCCCGCGAAAATATGGAAGCAACTCGCTTCCTCGTCCCCGTTAAGGCCCGATATCGTGCAAAAAGGCATAGATTTCATAATCGTCAGGGAACTTATCGGCGGTATATATTTCGGCGAACACAAGACCGAAAAAAAGGGAAGCGAACTTATCGCGACGGACGTTCTCACCTATTCCGAAAGCGAGATAGAACGCATAGGTAAAATCGGTTTTGAAACGGCGCGCAAGCGCGGGAAGAAATTGTGTTCCGTTGAAAAGAGCAACGTTCTCGACAGCAGCAGGCTGTGGAACAAGGTCATGCGTTCGCTCGCCGCGTCTTATCCGGACGTGCAACTTACGGAAATGCTCGTCGATAATTGCGCCATGCAGATAGTGAAGGATCCTTCGCAGTTCGACGTGATCGTAACCGAAAATATGTTCGGGGATATACTGTCGGACGAAGCGTCCATGATAACCGGTTCAATCGGAATGATACCTTCATCCAGCCTCGGCGCGGGTACCGTCGGGCTTTACGAACCCATTCACGGTTCCGCGCCCGATATTGCCGGCAAGGACGTTGCGAACCCGATCGGCACAATACTTTCCGCGGCGATGATGCTTAAGTTTTCGTTCGATATGGACAAGGAGGCCGCCGATATGGAAAACGCCGTTTCTTCCGCTCTGGACGACGGTTACCGCACTGCCGATATATATAACGGAAACGGCGGCTTCACTCTCTGCGGTTGCGGAGAGATGGGCAGGCAAATAGTAAAACGAATAGGAAATACAAATCGAGAACAGGAAATATAAAATGAAACTTACAGGCGCAGACATACTCGTCCGCACGCTTATAGAACAGGGTTGCAAGACCGTGTTCGGCTACCCGGGCGGGCAGATACTAAACGTTTACGATTCACTCTATAAATACGGCGACGAAATAACCCACGTTCTCGCCGCGCACGAACAGGGGGCCGCTCACGCGGCGGACGGGTACGCCCGCTCCACCGGAAAGGTCGGCGTGGTGATAGCCACTTCCGGTCCGGGAGCCACCAACCTCGTTACGGGCATAGCGACCGCCATGCTCGATTCCGTTCCGCTCGTCGCAATAACCGGCAACGTCGGCTCGGATTCCATCGGACGGGACAGTTTTCAGGAAATAGACATTACCGGCGTAACTCTCCCCATAACCAAGCACAATTATTTCGTCGGCTCTGTAGAAGAACTTGCCGACACCCTGCGCGAGGCGTTCAGGATAGCCTCTTCCGGAAGGCCGGGGCCCGTTCTCGTTGACGTGCCGAAGAACGTTCAGATATCCTCGTGCGAATACGAACCTTTGCCGCCCGCCCTGCCGGACGAAAAGTTTGCCGCGAAGGACATACGCGTCGAACAGGCGGCTGAACTTATAAATTCGTCCGTGCGCCCGTACGTTTACGTCGGCGGCGGGGTGATATCCGCCGGCGCATATGATGAAGCGATAGCCCTCGCCGAAACCATTGACGCGCCCATCGGCTGTTCGCTTATGGGCATTTCCGCCGTTCCCACCAAAAACCCGCGCTTTCTCGGAATGCAGGGTATGCACGGGCATTACGCGTCGTCCGTGGCGTTTTCGGAATCAGACTGTATAATCGCTCTCGGCGGCAGGTTCAACGACCGCGTCACCGGCGACCGCGAAAAATTCAACGAGAAGAAGCATATCGTCCATATCGATGTGGACGGATCCGAACTCGGCAAGAACGTTACCGTTGAAGTGGGGCTTCGCGGAGATCTTAAACTCACACTTGAAAAACTCATCAAACTTTTAAGCAAAAAACATCTGCCCGCATGGCAGGCGAGGATAGGGGAACTCAAAGCCGTGGAATCGCAGTATTCCTGCGATAAAGGCGGCTTAAACCCGCATACGGCAATGTACGCGCTCAACGAATTTTTAGGCGAGAACACCGCTGTAGCAACGGACGTAGGCCAGCATCAGATGTGGGCTGCGCAGGATCTTTCCTTCTCTAAGCCCCGCAGGTTCATATCGAGCGGCGGGCTCGGCACGATGGGCTTCGGAATGGGCGCGGCTATAGGCGCGGCGATAGGTTCGGGCGAACGTTCCGTACTCGTCACGGGGGACGGTAGTTTCGGCATGAACCTTAACGAACTCGCCACGGCGGTGTCTTACAGAGTGCCGCTCGTCGTGCTTATAATGAACAACGGCGTCCTCGGAATGGTCAGGCAATGGCAAACGCTGTTCTTCGGCAAAAGATACTCCAACACCGTCCTCGCAAGAAAGACGGACTTCACCGCTCTCGCCAAGGCTTTCGGCGCGGAAGGCGAGCGCGCGGAAACGCTCGGCGAACTGAAAAGTGCCCTTTATCACGCATTTTCTTATGACGGCGCCTACGTTATCGACTGCGCCGTGGATAAGGATGAAATGGTGTTCCCGATGGTTCCGCCGGGGGCCTCGGTGGAAAATCTTATACTCAAATAGGAGGCTTTTATGAAAAGATACACGGTCGCCGTCCTCGTGAAAAACGAGTACGGCGTTCTCAACAGGGTAACGAGTATGTTCAGGCGCAGGCGTTTCAATATCCTCGCGCTCACCGTGAGCGAGACCGAAACCCCCGAACTGTCGCGTATCACCGTGCTGTTCGACGGGGACGACGGCAACGAGGAACAACTCGTAAACCAACTTTATAAACTTCCCGACGTTAAGTCCATCAAAGAACTTCACAGCGACGATTCGGTAAGCGCCGAACTTCTTCTTATAAAGGTAAAGAACGGCGACGGTGTGGGAGAGGGGATCCTCCGCGCCGCGGCGAACGCTTTTGACGCGAAAATAGTCGATTACACGAAAGAAACGGTCATTATGCAGATGACCGGCGAGAGGGACAGGATAGACGCGTTCATAGATCTTATGCGCGGCTTTGAAATTTTGGAAATTTGCCGCACGGGCATCGTTTCGCTCGAGCGCGGCGAGGTTACCATAAGAAAGGTAACGAATATATAAAAATAAAAAGAGGTGTATTATGGCAAGAATTTTTTATCAGCAGGATTGCGACATTCAGAAACTTCACGGCAAAAAAGTGGCGATAATAGGCTACGGTTCTCAAGGGCACGCCCACGCGCTCAACCTGAAAGACAGCGGTATAGACGTTGTAGTCGGCCTTTATAACGGCAGTAAAAGTTGGGCGAAGGCGGAAGCGCAGGGGCTCACCGTTATGACCGCGGCTGACGCGGCGAAGGTTGCCGACGTTATAATGATACTTATCAACGACGAAAAGCAGGCGAAACTCTATAAGGAGAGCATCGAGCCCAACCTTACCGAAGGAAAAACGCTCGCGTTCGCGCACGGGTTCAATATCCATTTCGGTTGCATAAAGCCGCCGAAGTACGTTAACGTGATAATGATAGCGCCGAAAGGCCCCGGCCACACCGTCAGGAGCGAATACCTTGCGGGCAAGGGCGTTCCCTGCCTCATAGCGGTAGAGCAGGACGCCACCGGCGACGCGTGGGATATTGGCCTCGCTTACGCGCTCGGCATCGGCGGAGCGAGGGCGGGCGTTCTCGAAACGACTTTCCGCACCGAAACCGAAACCGATCTTTTCGGTGAGCAGGCCGTGCTTTGCGGCGGCGTTTGCGCGCTGATGCAGGCGGGTTTTGAAACGCTTGTCGAAGCCGGTTATGACGAGAGGAACGCCTATTTCGAGTGCATACACGAAATGAAACTTATAGTCGATCTCATCTACCAGAGCGGCTTTGCCGGAATGCGTTATTCCATCTCCAACACCGCCGAATACGGCGATTACGTCACCGGCCCGAAGATCATCACCGAGGAAACCAAAAAGACGATGAAGAAGATACTCAAAGACATTCAGGACGGAACTTTCGCGAAGGAATTTCTTCTCGATATGTCCGACGCGGGCGGTCAGGTACACTTCAACGCCATGCGCAAACTCGCTTCCGAACACAGGTCCGAAAAGGTCGGCGAGGAGATACGCAAACTCTACAGTTGGAACGGCGAAGATAAACTTATCAACAACTGAAACTGCCGATAATGTGAGAAAAAGGCAGTTTTTATAAAAAAGGAAAGTATGAAAAGCGATCGGATCAAGGATAGAATAAACAACGCGCCGCACCGCGCCCTGATGCGCGCGCTCGGCTTTACCGACGAGGAAATGGCAAGACCTCTCGTCGGGATAGTCAGTTCTTATAACGAGATAGTGCCCGGGCACGCCCATATAGATAAACTTACCGAGGCTGTCAAACTCGGTGTAGCCGCGGCAGGCGGAACGCCCGTGGTTTTCCCCGCGATAGCCGTTTGCGACGGGATCGCCATGGGGCACGAAGGCATGAAGTATTCTCTCGTCACGCGGGATCTTATAGCGGACTCCACCGAGGCGATGGCGCTCGCGCACGCTTTCGACGCGCTCGTGATGATACCTAATTGCGACAAGAACGTCCCCGGTCTTCTTATGGCGGCGGCGCGCGTGAACGTACCTACGGTATTCGTCAGCGGCGGGCCTATGCTCGCGGGGTGCGTTGACGGCGAAAAGACAAGCCTTTCCTCTATATTCGAGGCGGTCGGGAAATACAACGCCGGCAAGATAGACGCGGCAAAACTCGAGGAATACGAGCGCAACACCTGCCCTACATGCGGTTCCTGTTCGGGAATGTACACGGCTAATTCCATGAACTGCCTTACCGAAGTCCTCGGCATGGGGCTTAAGGGCAACGGCACGATACCCGCCGTCTATTCCCGCAGAACGGAACTCGCCAAAAAGGCGGGCTTTGCCGTGATGCGGCTTTTGGAAAAAGATATAAGGCCGCGCGATATTATGACGGAAAAGGCGTTTATCAACGCGCTCACCGTAGATATGGCGCTCGGCTGTTCAACGAACAGTATGCTCCATCTTCCGGCGATAGCGCACGAGTGCGGCATAGAGATCGACCTCGATATAGCCAACGAGATAAGCGCGCGCACGCCTAACCTCTGTCATCTCGCCCCGGCGGGAAGGACTTATATGGAACAACTCGACGCGGCAGGCGGCGTTTACGCCGTGATGAACGAACTTTTTGAAAACGGGCTTATATACGGCGACTGCATCACCGTTACGGGCAAGACCGTGGCGGAAAACATAAAGGATTGCAAAGTCCTCGATCATAAAGTTATTCGCCCGATAGACGATCCTTTCGGAAAGACGGGCGGCATTGCGGTACTTCGCGGCAACCTCGCGCCCGAAGGGGCTGTGGTAAAACGTTCGGCGGTTGCCGAAAAGATGCTCGTTCACGAGGGGCCGGCGCGTGTGTTCGACAGCGAGGAAGAAGCGCAAGCGGCTATAAACGCCGGCAAGATAAGATCGGGCGACGTGGTTGTAATTCGTTACGAAGGGCCGAAGGGCGGCCCCGGCATGCGAGAGATGTTAAACCCCACTTCCGCTATAATGGGTATGGGGCTCGGCGAGAGCGTCGCGCTGATAACCGACGGCCGTTTCAGCGGAGCCACGCGCGGCGCCTGCGTTGGGCACGTTTCTCCCGAAGCGGCGAGCGGCGGCGCGATAGGCGTTGTGAAGGAAGGCGACATCATAACCATAAATATCCCCGAAAACACGCTTAAACTGAATATTTCCGACGAGGAACTCGCCGAGAGAATGAAGAATTTCACCCCGAAGACCAAACCTCTTTCGGGCTATCTCAAACGGTACGCGGCGCTGGTTTCGAGCGGGGCGAAAGGAGCGGTGCTGAATTGAGATCCCTAAAAGAAGAACTCTCCTCGCTCACGGTTTTCCGCAATATCCTGTCCCTTCCGGTTTCCCGGGCTTTTACCGAATATCTTTCGGCGGAGAGCGCGGAGAAAACGGATAAATATTCCGAATTCGTCTTTCGGCTCTATTCCGCCGGCTACTTCAGTCTGGGCGAATACGTTCGCGACGCGCTCTTTTCCGACGATAACGTTTTCGTAAGGCTCAAAGGCAAGGGCGAAGAAGTGCCCGCGGCGGTTAAAAATTCGGTAGAGAGGGAACTTTCCGTTCTCTCCTCGTTCGCCGCGTATCCGCCCGAAAAGGGGCTTGCCGGATACGATGGTTTTGACGGCGACCTCGCGAAGGAATACCTTGCCCGCGCGGAGAATATTTCTCGTTACGGCTACGGAATTTATGCGAAATACGGGGCTTTTTGTTTTGACGGAGAAAATATCGTTCCCGTTGAAAAGCCCGACGGGATACGCCTTTCCGATCTTTTCGGCTACGGGCGAGAGAGGCGCGCCGTGACGGAAAACACCCGCGCTCTGCTTTCCGGTAAGCCCGCGGCAAACGTTCTGCTCACGGGCGACGCCGGCACGGGCAAATCTTCCACCGTAAAGGCGATAGCCAACGAATTTTTCTCCGAGGGCTTGAGAATAGTGGAGATCACCAAAGAGCAACTTAAATTTCTGCCCGCGGTATTCGGCAAACTTGCCGATAACCCGCTCAAGTTCATCGTGTTCATAGACGATCTTTCCTTCGGCGGCGGAGAGGATAATTTCAGTTCGCTAAAAGCGGCGCTCGAAGGTTCCGTTTCGGCAAAGGCGAAAAACGCCGTTATTTACGCAACAAGCAACCGAAGGCATATCGTTAAGGAAACTTTTTCCGACCGCGAGGGCGACGACGTTCACCGTAACGACACTATGCAGGAACTTGTTTCTCTCTCCGACCGTTTCGGTCTGCGCGTAACTTTTCAAAAGCCGGATAAAAAGGCTTACCTGCAAATAGTCCGCAGTCTTGCCGAAAAGGAAGGCGTTCGTCTGCCTGCCGAAGAACTCGATCTCGGCGCGGAACGTTTCGCCCTCGAAAAAGGCGGCAGAACGCCTCGCGCCGCCGCTCAATATATAAATAAAGTAATTTCGGAATCGTAAAACAAGGTGTTTTTTGCGTTAATGCTCGAACGGAATGCCGTTCGAGCGGCTTTTTTGGTGTGTTACTTCAGTTTTTTCAATATCAGACGGAAAATAATTTCTTATGAACGGGAGCGTAACAAAGCGAAGGATCTCTGTGGTTCAACGGGGATTCTTTTTTAATCGTATTTCAAAAAGTTGCAAAAAATACTTGACAAAATTATATCGCGTGCGATATAATTATATCGTAAGCGGGTGAATTATGAAAAAGGAATACGAATTATTACTGCTCAAAAATCAAATCTGTTTCCCCACGTACGCGGTGGCAAACAAAATACTG
>JAFTDZ010000190.1 GCA_017453885.1 Clostridia bacterium | reverse complement strand
GAGGATAGCGAAATAAAGCCCCTCGCCTACGTCACCAACTTCCCGAACGGTTACGGTTCGGAAAACTGGAGCGTCACCTACAGGTTTATCTCCCGCCTTCTGATAGACGACGAATACGCTTATTCCGTTTCGGACGCCTACGTTAAATCTTATTCCGTAGCGGATATAGAGAGCGGCTCGGCGGACCCCTTACGCTCGGTATTCACCGGTCTCGGCGGCCGTGAGGAAATAACATTATAATCATAAAAACCCCCTAAATCACGCAAAAACGCCGTTTTTTCTTTTAACGAACGGCGGCGGGAACGAATTATCGCGCTCCCGCCGCCTTTGTTATTTATCTTTGAAAACGTAAACGAATTTTCTACATATCGGTTTTAATGTTTGCGCTATTCTTTTTTGTTATAACAAAATTATAGCCTAATTTTTTTTATTTCCTTTGCTTAAACTTTCAAATTTCTCCGTCATTGTCGGGTTATTTTTCGTTAGTTTCTTTATCGTCAAATCTTGCGCTTTATCGTTTGCAAGTCTTAACTGTTTTTCAGAACCAAGGAGTTCGTCTTTAACTTTCTGAAGACGTTCTATCGCTTTATCTATTTCATTTACTGCCGAGACAAATTTTTCATTTGCCAAACGATAATTTTTAGAAAATTTATCCTTAAAATCCATTAGGTTCTGTTCAAAGTTTGTTATGTCCAAACTTTGGTTTCTTGCTATAGCAAGTTCTTTCTTGTATTCGGTCGCTTTTTGCGCGGAATTCAACAATATTGAAATTATAGCAATAAAAAATTGCGGGCGTACAACGTACATTTTCGGATACCTGTAAGACACGTCAACTATTCCGGCATTATAAAGTTCGCTATCACTTTCAAGCATTGAAACCAAAATAGCATACTCGCATTTTTTTTCTCTCCGATCCTTATCCAATTCCTTGAAAAAATCTTCATTTTTATGTTTTGTTGTCGTAGTGTCCATTTCGTTTTTCATTTCAAACATTATTGAAAGTATTTCCGTTCCATCATCTTCCATTTCCCTGAAAATATAATCACCCTTACTTCCATTCTTAATATCATTATCTTTTTCGAAATACGCATTTTTGAAAGCAGTTGTTCTTATCTTGTTGAACTCAATCTCACAATGTTGCTCCAAGGTCTCACCAAGCATTTTTGTTGACATTTTAGTTTTTAAGTCCTTGTAAAAGTCAATTTGAACGTCTTTTTCCTTCAACCTTGTTTCGTACGTGTCTTTCTGCTCGACTAACGCGTTTTTTAAGGTAAATATAGTTTGATCCAAATCGGAAATTTTTCTTTCCTTTTCTTGAACCGCTTTTGTTATTTCAAGTTGTTTGTCGGTGTCATATCCCCTAAGTTTCGCGTTAAGACGCTCAATCTCTATTTCCTTTTCGTTTACTGCCAATTTTTCTTTACTCTCTGCGTTCTTAATTTTGGCATTCAAATCGATTATTTCAACTTCCTTTTCTTTTAACTTCAATTGATACTCTGTTTCGGCATCCTTTTTTATAGCGTTTTCTTGATTTTTTAATTCTTTGGAAAATTCTGCATCTCTTACCTGTTTAACGATTGACAAATAGTCGGAATCGTTAATCTCAAACGCCTGTTTGCAATGCGGACAAATTACTTTATTCATCGAGCCAATTTCTGTTTTATTTTGTTTCATTTTTTCTCCTTTTTTACTATTTCTGTATTTTTAAGCAATTTAATTATAATATAGAATTTTCTATATGTCAAGTAAAAAATAGAATTTTCTATATAATATTAAATATGGAATTTAATGAGATCCTCAAGGAATTTTTGATACTGAACGATCTGACGCAAGTTGCGTTTGCAAAAGAGGTCGGCGTAAAACAAAGCCAGGTAAGCGAATGGTTGAAAGGAAAGGCAAAACCCGGGTACGACATTCTCAAAAAAATGGCTTTGGCGTTTGACGTGTCCGCTGATTATTTTCTCGGAATAAAAGATAACGCAAAAGATTAACCCCCTAAATCACGCAAAAACGCCGTTTTTTCTTTTAACTAACGGCGGCGGGAACGAACGATCATGTCCCCGCCGCCTTTGTTATTTATCTTAAAGTATTTAATAATATAATAAAGCGCTTGCAAAAACAAGGCGTTTCTGTTATAATTTTCCCCGTGAGGATTTTATGAATTACGTGTATCAGTTCAACATCGCCGCTATCGCGCTGACGGCATTGATCTTTTTTATTTACATATTCGGCAGAAGTTATCCCACGCGGACGCGTACTGTTTTTTTGGAACTTATGGTCTGCACGGTGATAACCGCCGCGTTGGATATAATTTTCAACTTCACCATGACGATCGAAAATTTCCCCGTTTGGCTCAATTACATTATAAAAATTCTGTTTTTGATAGGCGATAATTACTGCGTGCAGTTTTTCTATCTGTACGTGCTTTCCGTAACGAGGGGCGGCAAAGTGGGGCGAATAGACGCGCGAATGAACCGCATATTCGGCGTCATAGTAATGGCGTTCATCGCCTTGCTTATCGGCACCACTCCCTTCACGCACTTCATATTCTATTTTGAAAACGGCGCTTACGTGCGCGGCGGGCTTTACCTTATGCTCCATGCCATAACCGGCGTATCGCTCGTTTACTGTATGGTGATATTCTTCGCGAACAGAAAAGTCTTGAGCAGATTTCAGGTGCTTTCCATAGTATTATTCCTGTTCGGGGTTATAGCGGCGGTCGTTTTACAATTATTCTTCCAAAACTGGCGTCTTTCGCTCTTTGCGAGTTCGCTCGGCATAATTCTTATTTACGCATCTCTCGAACGCCCGTCCGAATATATGTATAAAAACACGCTGTGTTATAATAAGGCGGCGTTTTTCGACTACGTTTCCGAACACCGAAAAGAGCATTTCCACGTGGTGATAACCCGCCCGAACAACGCCGATTACCTCGGCAGAACGCTTTCCAACGAAACCTGGGGCGCAACTGTCAACAACCTGATAAACGATCTGCACGTCGCCTTCGGCAGGAAAAACGTTTTCCACCTCGACGGGCTGTGTTTCGCCATCATAACGCGCGGCGATCCGCAAAAGGACGTTATTTCCCGCTCGGTGAAAGTTTCTTCCGACGAGAGCGACACCGTTTCGAACTTTCAATTCGTGATACTTCCCTTCCCCGACCTCGGCACCGACCTGAACCGAATGCGCGAGACGGTGAACCTTATTATCCATCAATCGCACAAACACACCGAAATAATCTACACGGTCACGGCGGACGAACTTGTGAAGAACGACCGCGAACTCCTCGTGCTGAACGCCGTGAGAAGGGCGCTTAACGAGGGAACTTTGCAGGTGTATTACCAACCCATTCTCGAGAGCCGCACGGGGCGCTTCGTATCTGCGGAAGCGCTTATCCGTCTGAACGATAAGGACCTCGGCTTCATCTCTCCGGATGAATTTATACCCATAGCCGAACAGAACGGGCTTATTGTGGCGGTGGGCGAATTCGTTTTCGATTCGGTCTGTTCTTTCTGGTGTAAAAACAACCTTGCCGACCTCGGCGTTTCCTTCATAGAAGTAAACCTCTCCGCCCTGCAATGTATCCAGCAAAACCTTTCTTCCCGTCTCGTAAAGATAATGAAAAAGCACGGGATAGACACGCATTCCGTAAACCTTGAGATAACCGAGACCGCGGCGACGGCAAACCACGCCGTAATGCTGAGCAATATGCGCTCGCTGATCGGCGAAGGCGCTTCCTTCTCGCTTGACGATTACGGTACGGGCTATTCCAACATAGACTACCTTATTTCCCTTCCGATAGACATAGTAAAGATAGACAAGAGCATTTTATGGAAGGCTATGGATAACGAAAACTCTAAGACCATTCTTATCCACACCCTGAAAATGGTGCACGACCTCGGCATGAAAACCGTTGCCGAAGGCGTTGAAACGCAGGCGATGGTCGATCTCCTATCGAGCGCCGGTTGCGACTATTATCAAGGCTTTTTATTCTCCCGCCCGCTCCCGGCGGACGAGTACCTGCAATTTCTCAAAAACCATTGAAAAAGCGGACTAATTCCGTAAAATATGATAAGGAGAAAATATTATGGAATGTAAATTCTGCGGGACGGAAAATCCCGAAAATTCGCTGTTCTGCAAAAAATGCGGCAGACGGCAGGACGGAAACGTTGTTTGCGGAGAATGTTCTTCGCTCACGCCGGAAGACGGGGATTTCTGCGTATATTGCGGCGCGCCCCTCGGTGAAAAAATTTACCGCGTAACCCCTTCGCCCGCGGCAAAGCAAGGCGATGAAGATGCGTGCGCGGGCGGCATTAGCCCTGTAAAACGCGCAAAAACGCCTTCCGGAACATATAAAAAAGTTCTGTCCTTAATATCTTCCTGCGTGTTGGCGTTCGCCGCCGTACTGTCATTTATAATGGTTTTCTTCATCGGCGCGAAGTTGAAGGCAAAGGGCAGCGATGCCATGGGACTGGATATTACCTTCAACGCAAACCGCACGATCTTCCCATACTTCGGCAAATTGTATTCGGAACTGAATTCCTCGCTCGACGCGATGGACGATTTCACCCCCGCATACTTTATGTCGCAGATCGCTCCTATCGTGCTTTCTACGGTGGTGCTTGCGGCAACGCTCGCGGGTGTGGTTACTTTCGCAACTCTCACCGTGATACGATTTATAAGGAACCTTATGGGAAGAACGGAGAAAAACTGTTATACCCTCGCCGTGATATGCTCGCTTATCTATATAGCGGGCGCGTCCGCCTTCAACGGAATACACGGTCTGTCAACGTCTGTAACGGACGGCAAGCAAGCGGCAACGATCGATTACACCGCGAACACCGCCACGGGCGTCGGGCGGGCGTTGGTTATACTATGCCTTGCCGCCGCGCTCACGATGATCCTTATCGTGAGGGGGAAGGAATTTTTCCGCAGGGGCAACGTTCTCAACGTAGTGTTTCTGTTTATAGGAACTTACTTCCTTTTCGGATTGATAAATTCCGTAAAGAACAGCGGGCTGATGCTTATTGAAACCGAAACGGACGGAACCTCGATAATGAGCGGAATAGCTTTCGTATCGTTCGCAAACTGGGCAAACATCATCGGTAACGCCGTAAGGACGCACGCCGAATTCGACGCGGTCATCTCGCATTCCGGCTACGATCCGGACGTGGCGGTCACCCTCGGAATAATTTCACAGATAGCGGAGATCGCAGTCCTCGCCGCGGCAACGCTATCGATAGCCTTCTTCATAAAATCGCTTATGAAAGGCGGAAATACTTCCCTCACCGCCGCGATAATACTCGCCGCTATGTCCCTTGCCTCGTTCGCGCTGTCGCTCGTTACCGATATTTACTTTATAAAGGTTTTAAGGGAAATTTCGTACGACTTCGGCGATGTGATTCCTCTTCCCGTTATTCCGCTGGCGATATTCGTTCAGTCGGCTGTGGCGCTCGCCGCGGCGATAGTGTTGCGCGTTAAAAGCAAAAAACAAAAAACCGCCTGAATCTCACAAAAACAGGCGATCATTCCGAACGGCTCCGCTACGGCGGGGCCTTTTTGATTACGTTGCGGCAACATAGGTTCGCCCGGGCGACTCCCGCCCGCATAGCGCGCACGCTACAGGCGGAACATGGCAAACTGTATAAATTCGCCAAGGCGAACCCGCCGTCAAAATAAAAGGAGGTTCATTTACCTTTTGCCCTCTTATTATAACAAATAAAAAAACCCTTGTCAATTAGTTAGTCTATGTTAACAAAAAGTTTTCGAAAAAATTTATTTCTTTCTTTTTTTCGGCTCCGGCAATTCGGCATACATTTTTTCAAAAAGATCCTTAAGGTCGGAAGGCGACGGCAGCCCGTCCGGAAAAATCATTTCCTTCGCCCCCTGGTACGGTATGGCGCGCGGCGAGAAGCGGAAAAATTTCTCCGATTCGTCCGTTATTTTTATAAGCAATCTGTCGTCGTACAACCCGCCGACGGTTTTATCCCGATACTT
>JAFTDZ010000020.1 GCA_017453885.1 Clostridia bacterium | reverse complement strand
GGAAGATTATCTGACTTACAAGCAAAAACTATTGCAGACAAGTTAACGACAAAGTAAAGGAAAAGGCGGCGGCGCAAAAAAATTGCGTCGCCGCTATTTTCGGTTACATCGAAAAAGTATTTTACAAAGATAAAAATAGGTATATTTCGTATAAACGCGTGTAAAAACACGTGCATTTTTGATTAGAAAAAGCATTCGTTTTAATTACGATTTTGGATAAAAGTTTAGAATTTTGGTTAGAAAACGTGATTTTAGGGATTTTTATGGGTAAATCAAGTTCGATTTGAATCAGGGTAATTTTTGAGCTTTTGGCCCGAAAAAACTGTTTAGAAGTGTTTAGAAATGCGGTTTCTAAAACTGTCCGAAAAAATATGGAAACAAAAAAATGTCAGGTATTTCCTGACATTTTTGGCGCGCCATAGGGGGTTCGCAGACGTTTTGGACGACCATAAACGGTCGTAGGTCGGGTTTCGCCCGACAGCCAAAAGTCAAATTATATAACTTTGCGCTCGTTTTGCTCGCGCTGAGGTCCGAACCCCCATAAAGAGTAAAAAATAGCCGACCACCTCAAAAAGCGGTAGTCGGTTATTTGGCGCGCCATAGGGGGTTCGAACCTCTAGCCTTCGGTTCCGTAGACCGACGCTCTATCCAGTTGGGCTAATGGCGCGTGAAGTTAGTAAATTTAAGTTGTCTGTTTTTCCGTGTTGAAAGCCGTAAACGGCAGCCCAACGGGAAAACAGGGTTCCCGAAAAGTTTTGCAAAGCAAAAGTTTTTGGGAAAAGGAAGGGCAAGCGTAAAAGCGATGTTGTTGCCTTTGGCGGCAACGAGCGAAAATCGCTTTGCCCTGACGCGGGCTAATGGCGCATATTAAGTTTTCGTGTTATTATCGGTCAAACGGACCGTTCGCTCCGAAAACATTGTTCCTGAATGCTTTCCATCGCAGAATGCAAACCGCATTCTCTCTAAAGAAACAGCCCCATAAGCCGTTCAATTCTTTTCAGCCTAAATATTATAGAATATGCGGCGATAAAAGTCAATAAGAATCGCCGCATATAAAAAATTTTTTATCTTAAAAAGTAAATTTATTTTCGCTGCTGAGCGAGCGCGTCATATTATTTCGAGTTCCTTAAGCACTTCCTCGATTTTATCCGCCGCGTAGTCCATTTGTTTTTTGGTGTGGGTGGCGGTATAACTCGTCCTTATCATGCTCGATCCTTCCGGCACGGCGGGAGAAACAACGGGGTTGACGTAAACGCCGCGTTCCTGAAGCATAACGCACGCCTTAAAGGTCTTTATGTCGTCGTAGGTATAAATGGGGATAATGGGGGTTTCCGCGTCGATTATTTTTATTCCGCGCGCCTTCAGAAGCCCGCGCATATACGCGCTTATATCTCTCAGAGCCTGAACGCGTTCGGGGTGTTCCCTTAAAATTTTCAGCGAAGCCCTCGCGCTCTCTACGGAAGCGGGGGTGATGCTCGCGCTGAAGATGAACGGGCGCGAATTGTGCCGCACGAATTCGCAAACTTCCTCGCTCGCCGCCATGTAACCGCCGAGGCTTGCGAGCGATTTGGAGAAGGTGCCCATATAAACGTCCACTTCCTTTTCGAGGCCGAAGTGTTCCGCCGTACCCCTGCCGCGCTTGCCGAGAACGCCCAGACCGTGCGCGTCGTCCACCATTACGCGGGCGCCGTACTTCTTCGCTATCCTTACTATCTCCGGCAGATTGCATATCTCTCCGCTCATTGAAAACACGCCGTCCGTCACTATCAAAACGCCGGAATTTGTGAGATTCAGGCGACTAATATTATCTTCAAGGTCTTGCATATCGCTGTGGCGGTAGCGTATCATCTTCGCGTAACTGAGTTTGCAGGCGTCGTAAATGCTCGCGTGGTTTTCCCTGTCGCACAGTATGTAATCGTTCCTTCCGCAAAGCGCGCTGATTATCGCAAGGTTGGATTGAAACCCCGTGCCGAACGTAACTACCGCGGGCTTATCGAGAAATTCCGCAAGTTCCTTTTCGAGTTTCACGTGAATGTCTAGCGTGCCGTTGAGAAAGCGGGAGCCGGAACAGCCCGTGCCGTACTTTTTAATCCCTTCCGCGGCGGCGTTTATAACGGCGGGTTCGCTCGTAAGTCCGAGGTAATTGTTCGAGCCTATCATCACGGTATGCACGCCGTTAATGTCAACTTCCGTATTCTGACCGGAAGTCAGTTCGGAAAAATACGGGTAAACACCCTGTTCTTTTGCAACCCTCACTCTTTCGAGGTTTTTACACTTTTCAAACAGATCCATCTTTATCTCCTGACTGAAATACTATAGCACAATTATAAAAAAAATGCAAACCGTTACGCAACACAAACATAAAAAAGTGTAGAAAAATTCAGTATTTTCACAGAGCGGAACACCGCCGTATCGTAAATCCGTTGAAAAATCTCCGGCAAAGTGCTATAATTATATATAGTAATATTCGGAGAACGAGCCCAATATGCACGAAACTTACGCCAAAAGCATTCTTTCGCAAAAGAACGGAATAAACGTCTATCGCGGTTGCACGCACGGATGCATTTATTGCGATTCCCGCAGCGAAGTTTACGGTATGCCGCACGCCTTTGATGACGTAGAGGTGAAGATAAACGCGCCCGAACTTTTGAAAAGTGCCCTGAATCGCAGAAAATCGCCCTGTATGGTCGGTATGGGCTCCATGTCCGATCCGTATAATCCGATAGAGGCGGAACTTCGCCTTACCCGCAAAACGCTTGAAGCGGTTTACGATTGCAGGTGCGGAATAACGCTTATTACCAAGTCCGCCCGCGTCCTCGACGATCTCGATCTTCTCTCGAAAATCAACGCCCGTTCCAAATGCGTGATACAGATGACCGTAACCACCGCCGACGACGAACTTTGCCGCAAGATAGAGCCGAACGTCAGCGTAACTTCCGAGCGGGCGGAAGCGCTTTACCGCCTGAAAGAGGCGGGGATACCCACCGTCGTATGGTTTTGCCCGATCCTGCCCTTCATAAACGACACGGAAGAAAACACCCTCGGCGTCCTCGACATATGCGAAAAGGCTTCCGTTAAGGGCGTGGTATATTTCGGCGCGGGGCTTACCCTGCGCGACGGCAACCGCGAATATTTCTATAAACAACTCGATCTATCCTTCCCGTCTTTGAAGGAAAAGTATATAAAAACTTACGGAAAGCGGTACGTTGTAAGCAGTCCTTACGCCGCCCGCCTTGACGAATTGTTTTATTCCCTTTGCAAAAAAAGCGGGATAATGTGCGATAACGGGCGCATTTTCGCTTATCTATCCGAGTACGAAGGTTACGGAAAACAACTTTCCGTTTTCTGATCGCCCGCATTTTTCGCAAAAGGCGCGGGCATAATATAAAAGAGGTGGAAATATGTTTCAGGCAATATACGAAGCGGTCAAAAGCATACCGAGGGGCAAAGTTGCAACTTACGGGCAGATAGCGGCTATGGTCGGGCATCCGCGCGCGGCACGGCTCGTCGGCAACGCTCTGCACGCTAACCCGGAACCGGGCGTTATTCCGTGCCAT
>JAFTDZ010000189.1 GCA_017453885.1 Clostridia bacterium | reverse complement strand
GACAGTCAACTTACCGATAATATCTAATGCGTCTTTGATAGTAGGCATATCCAATTACCTCCTTCGGTGGTACTGTTTCTTACTATTATTATACGCTATTTCTCGTCAAAAATCAACCATTTGTTGTGACAGAGCCAAAAACAAAAGTCCCGGATAATGATGCAACTAAATCATAAAACTTGAAACAAAAAAAGAAGTTAATGAATACGACAGCTTTGCCGCCTGATGAGGCGCAGTCACCCCGTTTCTTCCGCTTTGATATTATCATTCCTTCATTAGCGGAGCGCCTTCATTCCTTCATTAGCCGCATAGGGGGCGTCTTCATTAAAAAAGCGGTGATTTGACAAGCAAATCACCGCTTTTTGTTGGAGCTACTAACCGGATTTGAACCGGTGACCTCGTCCTTACCAAGGACGCGCTCTACCTCCTGAGCCATAGTAGCATCCCGTTCCGCAGTACCCTAAGTCCGCAGGAACGATAACCATTATACACTAATCGAATTATTAAGTCAAACGATTTGTCGCTTAAATAACCGATTTTTTATTTATTTTAATAAACCTCGACGCCGCAGCGGAATGCGTTGAGCGTGACGAGCGTTCCGGCAAGTGAATCTATCAGTACCGCCACCCACATTGCGTTAAACGGCACGGCGAACAACAAAAAGAACCCCGTGATAAGGGCGACGACCTTCGCCACGACGGAAACGACGGCGTTGGTTTTGAGAGCCTTTTTATACCGCTTTGCGAGTTTGATATACTTCGCAACGGACTTAACGTCGCCGTCCGGAATATACGCGCCGTTTTCGGCGTTCAGATACTCGTCGGTATCCTTTATCAATATATACGCGCGCGCGATAGGGGCGCCTACGCAAACAGTTGTCTTTTTATCAAAGACAGTTTCGTCGTTTTCGTCCGCTATGGGGCGAACTTCGACTCCGAGATCGGAAAGGTGTTCGGCATCGTCGGTAAGAACAACGGAACGAACGCCCGCGTCTTTCAATTCTCTGACCGCGCCGTACGCGTTTTTCTTTAAGGGGCTTTCAAACGAGAAAGCGCCGGCAACTTCTCCGTCAACTGCCACATACTTCACGTTGCCTTTGACGTTCAATTCTTTTACGGATATGCCTTCGTTTACGAGAGCGGCGTAAGTCCCCGCCGTGAGAACGCTGCCGTTTTTATTTCCTTTGACGATCTCCCCGTCTGCGACGGCCGAAAGCGATACGCCGTATTCCGAAAGCAGATCGATAAGGCGCCCCTTGTAGGCGGGCTTTGCGATAACTTTATAACGATCGACTTCGGTATCGGTAAGCGCGCCGGGCTCTACGAAAACCGCCGTGTCCGCTTCGGCAACTGCGAGAAATTCATTCTGCGAAGGAGGGAACACATTGAGCGATAACGCGCGATATACGGCACTTTCGCGAGAAATAGCGAGCGGAACGACCACGCCGAACGTGTTGCATACGGCAAAAAACATCACCGCGGCGTAAGCCCATACGGGGAGCGATTCGGAATAAGTTCTTCCGCCGAAGGACAGGAAAAGCGGGACTAAAAACGCTATAACGAGCGCCGCCGCAAGCGAAACGGGCAGAGCGAATTTGGCGAATTTGCGCGTTTTAGCCGAGTAATCGCTTTCCTGCGAGCCGACTACCTTATCGTAAAGCCTGCGCGCGAAACTCTCTTCCGCGGTCTTTTTGACGGAAAGGACGATCTCACCTTCCGTCACCGTCCAGCCGGAACGCACGCAGTCGCCCGAAACGAGCGCGACGGTTTTTCTCTCTACGCTGACGTTATAGGTATCCGCGCGGCATTCGCCTTCCGATACCACCCCGTCAAAGCAGATCGTTTCGCCGGAAGCGAACCGGACGAGAGAGCCGACGGCAACGTCTTTAGCGAACGCCGTTTCATCGTCGTTACCGTCTATTCTGACCTGATCGTAAGAATAATAAAGGCGTTTTTTGATCTTTTCCGTTCGGACGTCTTTGAGTATCTTGGCGAGGGTTATCTCCGCCTCGAACAAAAGCACAATGAATGCGACTTCGGTATATTTCGCGTCGCTCAAAAACAGCGCCGCGACAGAGGCGACGACCATCGCTATATTATAATTGAAAAAATCCTTTTTTGCTATTGCG
>JAFTDZ010000188.1 GCA_017453885.1 Clostridia bacterium | reverse complement strand
GTTCGTGTATTCGGCGGCGGGCAACTTCAAGAAGGTGCCGAGGAAGAACTTCGATATGTCGGATAAGAGCGTTACCGCTTCTACTTCCGCCAACGATATACCCGCGCTTTGCCTGCCCGTTACCACCGAGGAGACCGTTTACGCCTTCACGAACTTGGGCAACTGCTACAAGATAGATACGGAAATAGCGCCCGTATCGAAGTTTAAGGAGAAGGGCGTTTCCTTCGCGGACGTTGCGGACGGAGCCGTAAAGGGTGAAAAGCCCGTGCGCTTCTTCGCCTTCAAGGACGCCTTGCCCGAGGGGAATTTGCTGTTCTTCACCAAGCAGGGTATGGTTAAGAGGACTGCCTGGGCGGAATACGGATTGCAGAAGAAGGCTTTCCAGGCGGCGAAATTCAAGGACGGCGACGAGGTTATCGCCGTGGAAGAGGACAAGCCCGACAGCACTATATTGTTCGTAACGCACGGCGGACTTTGCCTTAACGCCTTAAAGGACGAGATACCCGTTCAGGGCAGGATCTCCGGCGGCGTGCGCGGCATAAACCTTAACGAGGGCGACTTTGTGGAATACGCCGGTCAGGTAGACGAAGAAGCCGAGGGCGAAATGGTCGTGGTAACTTCTTTCGGAACGTTCAAACGCGTTATAATAAGCGGCGCGCTCGAGCCGATGGCGAGGGCGAGAAAGGGCGTGAAGGTAGCCGACCTCGGCGAGGGCGCCGAATGCGTGGTGTTCGCGTCGTTCGTTACCGAGCCTTACGACATAGCCGTTCAGGAACGCCTCGGCGATATGTACACCGTGAATACCGAAGATATAGAAATTGACCTTCGCACCTCTAAAGGCAAGGTGTTAAAGTCCAGAAAGAAAACGCAACCCGCGGCTTGCTGGAAAATATACAAATATTGAAAAATGCCGATAATGTGAGAAAAAGGAGACTTTTATGAAAAAAATTATTCTGGCAACGCTGTGTTTTGCCCTGCTTTTGCCGTTCGCCGCGTGCGGAGTGGAGTATGACGAGGGCATAAACAGCAACGAGGAACTCGTTTATACTCTCGTTGAGAGCGAGGACGGAAACTATTATATTCTCGGAAAGGCGGAAAGCCTCGGCGCGGCGGGTTTGACCGCGGAGAGCGCGAGCGCGCTCGATTACGAGGAAAAGGCGCAAAAACTCGGGGTTTACGGCGGCGGGGAAAAGATAATAAACATTCCCGCCGAGCACGAGGGGTTGCCCGTCCGCGGGGTGGGGGCTTACGCCTTCTACCTCTGCGAAGCCGAGGAGATAATCCTGCCGGAAACGGTGGAGTTCATTGGCGAATACGCGTTTTCTTCCTGCGGGGCTTTAAGGACGGTGAAGGTAGGCGGGGAGAGCGGTTCCGCGCTTGAAAAAATAGGCGCCGCGGCATTCGCGGGGTGCGGAAAATTGCTTGCCGTTTACCTCTGCGGCGACGCGGTCCCGCAAGTTGAAACTATGGACCCGAGAAGCGAAAAACACGTGTTTTACGGCACTTCTTACCCCGCCGTTATAGTTCCCTCGGAAGATCAGGCGACCGATTATGCGAGCGACGCCGTGTGGGAACCTTACGGCATATACGTTGCGCCTTCCGCCGGCGTTTATAAAAACGGACAGATAATTTATAACGGCGCGCTTATCAAATACGCGGGCGACGACGCCGCGGTGACCGTTTCCGACGCGGTTGAAAGGATAGGGCAATACGCCTTCAAAAATTCTTCCGTGAAGAACGTGATATTCCCCGCGGGGCTGAAGGATATAGGCAGGCAGGCGTTTTACGGTTGCAGGGAGTTGGAAGGGTATTCCTTCGCGGAAGATACCTGCGCGCTCGAGGTTATCGGGCAGAGCGCTTTTGAAAAGTGCGTTTCCTTAAAGACAGTGGTTTTGCCTGAAAACGTAACCACGCTTATAGACAGGGCTTTCAACGGGTGTTCGTCCGTCGATACCGTCTATATCCGCGGCGATATGCTAAAATGGGTGTACACCAACGTTTTCGAAGGGTGCCCCGTTTCGGACGTGTTCTATGCCGGCAGCGAGGAGAGTTTCGGGGATATTATTATCAGGGACGGCAATGAAAACTTTACTTCAGCGAATATCACGTTCGGGTATTTGGAGAGTGAAGTACCTGCGGTGTGAAGTACGCCTTCGTCGAAACACGATAACGAACGCGGAAGGTTGCAGGTTTTCGCCTTCCTGCGTTCAAATCGGTTTCTCCTCTTTCCCACGGATATTTTTTCAAAATCTCCG
>JAFTDZ010000019.1 GCA_017453885.1 Clostridia bacterium | reverse complement strand
TCGCGCGGGCGAGAAAAGGGCGTTCGTCGTCGTCGATGATAACGTCGGTAGCCATAACTATTTCCACGCTTTTTTCCGCTTGCTTCTTAAGCCCGCCGGAAATATCGAAGCGGTGGACGCTTTCGGCAAAATCCCCGAAAAAGTCCACGCGGTAAGGCTCTTCCGAGTTTACGGGGAAAACGTCGAGAATATCACCGCGGACGGAAAAATTTCCCTTGTCCTCTACCGTTTCCGTTCGCCTGTAACCCATTTTTATAAGGCGGGAAACGAGTTCTTCCATTCGGTATTCGCCGCTTTCCTCTATGGTGAGCGTGAGTATTTCGGACGGGAAGAGTTGAAGGAGCGCCTCGAACGTGGTTACCACCGCTTCCGCACCCTTCTTTATCTCGTTCAGCGCGGTAAGGCGGGAGTAAAGGCTCTGCTTGTTGAAGGACTTTTTATAGAGAACTACGTCGTCCTTACTGCCGAGATAAACCGCCTTTTTCCCGCTTAATTCGCTTATTTCCTCCGCCGCCTGCCGTGCGCCGACAGCGGTCGGGGCGATGAACAAGAACGGTGCGCCGAGGTGAGAGGCGATATGGCATTTGTGCGAAAACTGCACGCCGAAAGCCGAGCAGGGTACCCCCTCCCGGACGTTAAAACAAAGTTCGGCGAAGTCGCCGCCGAGATCTTCAAGTTGTATATATTTCGTTAAAGACATTTGCAAAGACGCTGTTTTTGTGCGAAAAAGGCTACTTCTTTATATTATACGTTCTGCCTATCTTATCTATATCGTCACCCTTTACGAAGTCGAAAGCAGCTTTCGCCGCGTTTTCCACCGCTGGCGCCATAGCCTCTTTCACGGCGCGGCTCCTTTCGGAAAGGACGTAATCCATTATCGGCATTATCTCCTCGGCGGGCTTTATCCCTATGCGGATACGTAAAAAATCGCCCGAGCCCGTTTCCTTTATTATATTGCGCATTCCGTTGTGGGTGCCGGCGCTGCCCTTCGGGCGGATGCGGAGAGCGCCGACGGGAAGATCGTAATCGTCATACAGCACTACGAGGTTGGAAAGGGGTATTTTGTAGTAGGAAAGAAGTTCCCTCACGCTTTCGCCGGATAGGTTCATATAGGTCTGCGGCTTGGCGAGGATGACCTTTTCTCCCCCGCAAAACCCCTCGGCGATAACCGCCTTGCAGGTTTTTTTGGTAAATTCCGTATCGAAAAGATCCGCCGCCTCCTCCACCGCGAGGAAGCCGCTGTTATGAAAGGTGTTTTCATACTTTTTTCCGGGGTTGCCCAGACCTACGATCAGATACATTTTTCCTTATACGACAAATCGGGGCTTTTGCCAGCCCCGAAGTCTTTAGCGTAAAATTTCAGTCGTCGTAAATTTCCGACATTTGCTTGTCGAGATAAATATTCTCTATCGCCTTGGCGAAAAGTTTGCTGACCGAAATAACCTTCATCTTGTCGAGTTTCTTTTCTTCGGGCAGGGGAATCGTGTCGAGAAGGACCATTTCGGTTATGTGCGATTCCCTTATCCTGTCTATCGCGGGGCCGGAAAGCACGGCGTGGGTGGCGCAGGCGTAAATTTCCTTCGCGCCGTTCTGGTAGAGCGCCTCCGCGCCCTGACAGATGGTGCCGGCGGTGTCTATCATATCGTCAACCATAAGGCACTTTTTACCGCGAACGTCGCCTATTATATTCATTACCTCTATCTGGTTGGCTTTGGGGCGGCGCTTGTCCACAATGGCCATGGGGCAGTTGAGTTTGGCGGCAACGTTCCTCGCCCTCGAAACGGAACCTATATCCGGGGAGACGATGATGAAATCTTCATCCACCTTCTTCTGGAAGTATTTGTAAAGCAACGGACCGCCGAGGAGATGATCCACCGGAATATCGAAAAAGCCCTGTATCTGCGCGGCGTGGAGATCCATGGTGAGAACTCTGTCCGCTCCGGAAGAAGTTATTATATCGGCAACGAGTTTTGCGGTGATGGGATCCCTCGAACGGGCCTTCCTGTCCTGACGGGCGTAACCGAAGTAAGGAATTACGGCGGTTATTCTGCCTGCGGAAGCGCGGCGCGCCGCGTCTATCATAATGAGAAGTTCCATCAGGTTTTCATTGACGGGGGCGCAGGTGGATTGAACGATGAACACGTCCCTCCCCCTTACGGTCTCTCCGAGGTGAACGGCGGTTTCCCCGTCGCTGAAATGGCCGACTTCGATCTCGCTCAATTCAAAGCCCAGATGGTGCGCTATGCTCGCCGCGAGCGCGGGGTTGGAATTGCCTGCGAAGATCTTTATTTCGTTGCCGTGCGTTATCATATTTAATTGTGCCCTCCTGTGTAATTGCTTGAGCAAAAGCAAGTTGCGTTTATATTTTATTACAAACTGAAAAATTTATCAAGTTATTTTACGGCGGTTACGGCATTTTGTTTCTTTTATTTTCAAAGAAGGACTTTACGAGGGCGGAGCACTCCTCTTCCAGCACGCCGCCCGCAACCGAAACGTTGCTGTTTTGCCCCGTGCTTTCGAGAACGTTGTGAACGCTTCCGCAAGCGCCGCACTTCCGCTCATACGCGCCGAAATAGAGCGAGGAGATACGCGCGTTCGCTATAGCCCCGGCGCACATGGGGCAAGGCTCGAGCGTAACGAACATTTCCGCGCCGGAAAGCCGCCAGTCCTTTATTTTGCGGCAAGCCTTTTCTATGGCGATAATCTCCGCGTGCGCGGTGGCGAGCCGCTTCGTTTCGCGAAGGTTGTGCGCGCGGGCTACGACCTTTCCGTCCATAACTATCACGGCGCCTATCGGCACCTCTCCCGCTTTTTCGGCGGCGCGCGCCTGACGGATAGCCGCTTTCATGAATTTTTCCGCGCGGCGTCTTTCGGCGGTTTCGCGGGCGAGTTTTTCCGCGCGCTTCCTCTCCGCCTTTTCTTCTCTCGTAAGTTTCATAAGTCTATTTCCTCCGGTACGGAGATCTCCTTTCCGTCGAGATACGCGAGGGGCGAATCTTTGCCGAAACGGAAAACTATTCTGTACGCCTGAAGGCGCTGGCGGTGAATGCCGCGGGATTTGTTGAAAGCGGCGTCGCCGTACTTTTCGTCGCCTACTATCGGGTTGCCGATAAACTTCATATGGGCGCGTATCTGGTGGGTTTTGCCGGTTATCAGTTCCACCTCGAGAAGGGAAGTAAATTCGCCGTTTTTGCGCGTTTTATAGGCCGTTTTGATTTTTTCGTACCCCTTTAAGGGAGAGGAACGGACTACGGCGTAACCGCTTTCGGCGTCCTTATATAGATATGCGGTAAGCGTTGCCGCCGCGGGGGAAGGGCTGCCGACGACTTCCGCGAGGTAAAATTTGCGGAAAGTTCTGTTTTTGAACCCCGCGAGAAGTTCCCTTTCCGAAACCGCGTTGAGGGCGTAAACGATCAAGCCGCGGGTGTTGCGGTCGAGCCGGTGGACGGCGAGGGCGGACGGGAAAACTTCCTTAACGGAAAGGTAAAAATCCTCGCTTAAGGTGCCGGCGGGCTTGTTAAAAACCGCTATGTTTTCATCCGAAAAAACGGGCGCGGGCAGGGAAGAAATATCGGTGTAAACTTCAATTAAGTCCCCTTTTTCGCAGGTTAAATCGCTATTTACCCGTTTGCCGTTGAGTTTTATCTCCTTTTTGCGAAGCAGCCTTCTCACGGCGGAATACGGCACGCCCGCATTCGACACAATTTTTGCAAGCCTGCCCGTTTCTTCCGCAGTTATTTTTATCATCGGAGCGACCTCTTACTTTATTTTTTATCGACGCGGCTACGGTGAACAAAACGCCGAGCCCGAAAATTGCCGCAAAGAATATTTTTGCCCGCAATTCGCGCGGGATAGCCGCCGCAAAATACGTAATATACCCCGCCAAAAGGGCGAACAAAAACGCAAAAACCCCGTAAAACGCAGATAAACGGGCGTTTGTTTCACCTGCCGAAGCGGAGAGAGCCATCGCGCAAGGCGTGTAATAGGCGGTGAAAACGACGAGGGCGAGCGCCGACGCCGGTGAAAATTCGCCCGAAAAACCGAAAGGGTAAGCGATCGTCAACGCGCTGACCATTCCCTCCTTCGCGACCAGACCGCAAAGCGCCGCGACGGGTATCTGCCACCCCGCGAACCCCATCGGAGCAAACAGGAAGGAGAGTTTGCCGCCGAGATAAGCGAGAATGCTTTCGGAGATCCTTTCCGCGGGTAAAAATTCCCCCCGCGCGGAAAACGAGCGCAAAGCCCACAGCAGGGCGGACATTAAAAACAGCGTGGTAACCATCTTTATTATAATATTTTTCAGGTAATATTTCAACTGTTTTAAGGCGGGTAACGGGCGGGGAATTCTGAGCGGCGGTATCTCCGTTACGAAAAGTTCCCCATCGCCGCCGAAATTCGACAGAACGCGGGAGAAGATCAGCCCGCATACTACCCCGACGAGATAGACGAGCGACGCCGCGAGAAATTCTTTCCCCGGAAAAAATGACGAGGCGACGAGCATTATAACGGGCGTGCGCGCGCTGCAGGACACGAAGTGAAGGACGAACACCGCGCGTTTTTGCGCGGAACGGTTTTCGACCGAGCGTGTGGCGAGTATCGCCGCCGCCGTGCAACCGAAACCCGCTATAAGCGGAAACACCGCCTTGCCCGAAAGACCGAATTTTTCAAGAAACCCGTCGAACGCGAACGCCGCGCGGGAGAGAAATCCGCTCTCTTCCAAAATTATCAGGCAGGCGTACAGCGCGGCGAGTTGGGGCAAGAACACCGCCACCGCCCCCACACCGCTCATTATCCCCTCGGTAAAAAGGCGAGTCAAAAATTCGCCCGCGCCCGCGCCTTGCATAAACGCCGCGGTTTTTGCGGAAAGCGCCGCTATAAGTTTTGCAAAGAGGTTGCCCAGAATAACGCCCGCGCCGTATCTGCCGAAAGCGGAGTAAAACGTTACCGCCATAGCCGCCGCGAATAGAGGCAGAGCGAAGCGGATATCCAAAAGAAATTTTTCCGCCCTGCCGCCGAAACCGCGCGGAGGCAAAAATGCGGAGCGGGGAATTTCGGCTATGTCAACGCTTTTTTTTATAGCCTTTTCCGCAATGCCTGAAATATCGGCCGCGGTCGTTTTTCTATCGGCTATAAGGCAGGGCAAACCCGTCGATTTTGTGAGATTTACGGGGTTTATTCGCCCGCCGAGCCTTTCGAGTTCGCCCTCCATAGTGATGACGACGGCGACCTTTTTGCCGAGCGATAAAAGTTCGTTTAAGAGGGGGAGCGCGGAATTTAACCGCCGCGCTTCGACAACGTTTATTATCACCTCTCCCTTGCGTATGAACGACGCGGCGACTTCCTCCTCCGGGGTGTACGGCGCGAGAGAATATATGCCGGGGAGATCGACTGCCGTGTGCTTCGTTCCCCTTATTTCGCCCTCGTTCGCGCCGACCGTTACGCCGTGCCAGTTGCCCACCTTCGCGCTTTTGCCGGTGAGAAGATTGAAGAGCGTTGTCTTGCCCGAATTCGGGTTACCTACGAGAAGAATTTTCACCGCGCACCTCCACGACCGACGCCGCCGAGCGGCGCATGGCGAACAAACAGCCTTGCGTTTCTACGGCGACCGCGCCCGAACGCCCGACGCGGACGACCTTTACCTCTCCGCCTATGCGGAAGCCGAGGGAGAGCAGTCTGCGCCTGTCCCTTTCGCGCGCGTCGATTTCGACGATAAAGCCCTTTTCGCCCTCTTTGAGTTCTGAAAGTTTCACGTTAAATTGTATGAAAAAATTTCCGCAAAAATAACGAAAGCCCGCGTTTTATATAAAGCGTTTTATATAAAAGCGGGCAAATGTAAACTAAAGTTCCGGATCAGAACAGGTGCAGAAGATCGACGGTTACCGCGAAGCCGAGAAGCAACACCAGCCCCACGGCGTGGATGACCGCCTCTATCTTTTTGGGAACGGGTTTGCGGAAGATCATTTCTATAAGGGTGAACACCACGCGGGATCCGTCCAGCGCGGGGAGCGGCAAAAGGTTGAACACGGCGAGGTTCACGCCGATATACGCCGCTATTTCGAGCAGGAACCTGAACCCGCCCACGCGTATCGCCTGCGAGGTCATAACGATTGTGGTGACCGTTCCGCCCATCGCCTTCAAGCCGAGGGCGCCGGTTATCAGTTCGCCGAGAACGGTGAAGATGGTGCCCGCTATTTTGAAGGCGTAAACGAAGGTGCCGCCGAGCGTTCCGAAGAAACCGAGCCGTGCGGACGAAGTGGTCCACCTGTCCTGATATTCCACGCTCTTTATGCCGAGAAAATCGTAAACGGTTTCGGCGGTCGCCCCGTCGATGCCTTCGCCCAAGGTAAACGAGAGCGGGTAGTAATCCCCGTTTCTGAATATCCAGAGTTTCACCTCGTCGCCCGCGGAATGATTTTTAAGATAACCGTAAAGCCCCGCGCTATCGTAAATGCGGTTCTCTTTGAGATAATTTCCGTTTTCGTCATCAACGTCTATTTTGTAATCGAAGGAGCGTTCGCGGAAAATCGCGTCGCCCTTCATAAAGGGCGAACCCTCTTTCACGTCCGCTATATAAATAAGTTGCGCTATACCGAGCGCCCTGCTCACGCCGGACATATCGGTGGAGTTTTCGGCGGTTACGTCTGAGCGCAAAGTGACCTTTATCTCACGTAATTCGCCGTTTCTGTAGACGCGGACGGGAACTACTTCCCCTTCCTTTCCGCCCTTTAACGCCCCTATCATATCCGTTTGGAGATAGACGCTTTTGCCGTTCAGTTTAACTATCACGTCGCCCGCCTCGAGAGAGTATTCGGCGGAGTAGGCGGTATCGGGGCGCACTTCGAACGCCGCGAGGAGCGACTGCCCGTATATGCCGAAAAGCATTACTATTATCACGAGGGCGAGGAGAAAATTCATCGTTGCGCCCGCCACGAGAACGATTATCCTCTGCCACGGCTTGCGGTTGTTGAACGCGGTGGGTGAATCACTCGTTTCATCCTCACCCTCAAAGGCGCAGAAGCCGCCTATGGGCAGGGCGCGGACGGAAAAATACTCGCCGTTCTTGCGGAGTTTGCGATATATGGCGGGCCCGAAACCGAGGGCGAATTCGGTTATGCCGAAGCCTAAAAGTTTGCCGGCGGTGTAGTGGCCGAATTCGTGAACGGTTATCATAACGAGCAGCACGAGCAGCGCGAGGGCTATCGAACCCACGGTGCCCATCACGCCTTTAAGGTTATTTGTTGCCAGCCCGAAAATTACGCTGAAAAGCAAAATACCCCCTAAAACGCACAAAAACACGATAAACGAGCGGGAAGAACCCTTTGCTTTATCGCTTTTTGCGGCAGGGGATTCGGACGTATTGTCGCCTTTTATGAAGTTCTTTTCTTTATCTTCGTCCATATTTCTCCGTCAAATAAAATGCTTTTTTATCTCTTCTTCCGCCGCTTTGCGGGCGAGCGCGTCGGTAACTTCGAGGTTTTCTACCGATAGCGGAAGGCGCTCCGCCCTTTCCGTTACGCGCCCTATCACTTCGGCTATCGAGGTGAAAGGGATCTTCCCGCAAAGGAAGGCGTTCACCGCCACCTCGCTGGCGGCGTTCATCGCGCAGGGGTAGTTGTCCCCCGCCTCAAGGCTGTTCAAGGCGATGCCGAAACAGGGGAATTTTTCACGATCGAGCGGGAAAAATTCGAGTTTGCCTATCTTCGCGAAGTCGAGCGAAGGGAGCGGCGAGGGCAATTTTTCGGGGTAGGTCAGCGCGAGTTGAATGGGCTGCGACATATCCGGATAGGAGAGTTCCGCTATCACGGAATTGTCGTCAAACTCAACCATGGAATGGATTATCGACTGCGGGTGCACGATCACTTCTATCTTATCCGCGGGCGCGCCGAAAAGGTGATGCGCCTCTATCACTTCGAAGCCTTTGTTCAGCATCGTGGCGCAATCGACGGTGATCTTTTTTCCCATCTTCCAGTTGGGGTGGCGAAGGGCGTCCGCCGCGGTAAAGTGCCGCATTTCGCGCAAATTCGCCGTTCTGAAGGGGCCGCCGCTCGCCGTTAAAATCAATTTTTTATAGCCCGTTTTCTTAAAGTTTAGCGCCTGCCAGAGAGCGGAGTGTTCGCTGTCGACGGGAATTATTTCAACGCCTTTTTCGGCGGCGAGTTTAGTGACGAGTTCGCCGCCGCAGACGAGCGCCTCCTTATTGGCGAGGGCGACGTTTTTGCCCGTCTCTATCGCGCGGAGAACGATTTTTAACCCCGCGAAGCCGGTTACGGCAACGAAAACCAGATCCGTTTCATCGGTGACCGCCTCTACGAGGGCGTTTTTGCCGGTGAAAACCTTTTCTCCCATAACGGAAGAAAAGCCGCTGCCGGTAACGCACACCGCGCGCGGGCGAAATTCTTTTATCTGTTGTTCGAGCAGGGCGGTATTCGTGTGGCAGGTGAGAGTTTCGATCTCAAATTCCGCGTTGCCGCGAATCACTTCGAGGACCTGCCTGCCTACCGAACCGGTACTGCCGATGAGTGCAATCTTCTTCATATATAGTATATTTTAACCCGCCGCGCGTTATACCAACACGGCGAGCGGCAGAAAACAAAAGTAAATGAACGGGCAGGCGAAGGATATTCCGTCTATCCTGTCCATAATTCCGCCGTGGCCGGGAAGGACGTTGCCCATATCTTTTATGCCGACCTCTCGCTTGATAACGCTTTCGACAAGGTCTCCGAATTCGGTGAGAATTGAGCCGACCGTACCCGCGATAAGGCAGAACCACCACGCGGGAACGGGGTTGCCGAGAACCGTTCCGTAAATGAAATATATGCCGAGCGCGCCTAAAATACCGCCTGTAACGCCGCCTATCGCGCCGGATACCGTTTTTTTGGGGCTTATCGACGGGCAGAGTTTGGGGCCTTTTATAAGGCTGCCCACGAAATACGCGAAGGTATCGGCAAAGGGCGAGATGATGAAAATCATCAGCAGCGCCGCGGTAGAATATTCGTTCATGAAGTTTGCGGCGGACATGGTTACGAGAAGTAGCGCGGGGTAAAAAGTTGCCGCTATCGCAAGAGCCGCGCCGCCCGTTTTCGCCTTGCCGTAAAGGATAACGGTGAGCGACAGTTGCGCCGCTACCGCCGTTACCGCAACGAACGCCGCGCCCGCAAGCCCGAAAAACAGGTGGACGGGCGTAAACATTGCGGAGAAAAACACCGCCGCCCACTTCTGCGCCGGGCGTATGCTTTCACCGAACGCCCTCGCCACTTCATACGAGCC
>JAFTDZ010000187.1 GCA_017453885.1 Clostridia bacterium | reverse complement strand
CGAAGAACACGGCGCCGAGGGTTACGGCTTTGCGAAAGTGAGCGGCGAAAATTGCTTTGAAATTTACGATTACACCATAAATTCTTCTTTCAGCATTATATATAACGATCTTTCCGGCGCGGAAAATTCCAACCCGACCGAATATAAAATAAGCAACGGCATAATCGAACTAAAGGATCTTTCGCGGAACGGTTACGCGTTCGAAGGCTGGTACACGCTTCCCGTCGGCGGAGAAAAAATAACCGAGATCGACTCCGCCTCCGCCGAAAACTACTCGCTCTACGCCCGTTGGCAAATCGAAACCTACACGATAACTTACGAACTTTCCGGCGCGGAAAACAGTCCGCTCAACATAGGAACTTACACGGTGGAAACCCCGACCTTGATCCTTCACGATCCCGCGGGGCGAGAGTATTACGATTTCAAAGAATGGCAAAGCGGCGGAGAAAAGATAACCGAAATAGCGCACGGCTCGTTCGGCAATATCACCGTCACCGCCGTATGGACGCCCGTGGAGTTCGATATAAATTATGAACTTGGCGGGGCGGATAACGGAGCAAATCCCGTAACTTACAATGTTGAAACCGCGTTTACACTCGAAGAGCCGGTAAAACACGGCTATGAATTTACCGGTTGGAGCGGTACGGAAATAGAGGGGACGAGCAAGTCCGTCACGGTATCCGCAGGCAGCCACGGTAACAGAAGTTACGTCGCTCACTTTGAAATAATAACTTATTCCATAACATACACTCTTAACGGCGGAACGGTTTCCGTCGAAAACCCGACCGAATATACCGTTGAAACGCCCGATTTTACACTCAACGATCCCGAAAAGGAATACGCCGAATTTTTGGGCTGGACGGTAAACGGCTCCGCGGCGACCACGCCTTACGTAGTGCGCAAGGGAACTTACGGAGATCTCAACGCCGTAGCCACGTTTGACGATGTGTTGAAATCGGTAACCTTCAACGTAGGCGGCAGAACCGTTTTGGTCAAAGAAACGGCTATGGGCTCGGCGCTCAATTCTACGCTTGTTTCCGCTCTGTTCGTCCCGTCCGAGGCGGGAATGACCGGTTACTCCGTCGAACGTTGGTATTCGGATCCCGCAATGGAAACGGAATTTACCGAAGTCACGCTTCTCGATAACGTCGCGCTCTACGGCGAATGGTCGTATATTCTCGACGAAATATCTTTCGTTCCCTACGCCGAAGAATTTGAAAACGCGGTTTCTTCCGGCTCTCTCGAGGTCGGCACGCGCGATGAACTCAAAGCGTATATAGACTTCGTTCGCTTCTACGATATAACTAAGCAGGTGAAGATCAAATTCAATTACACCGTGGGCGATATTATGGAAGAAATAGAATCGGCTTGCAACGAATGCGTTGAAGAAAGCGACTTCCGCACCGGTTCGGGCTTCACTTACGGGGTGGAGGGTTCCCGCGGTAAATTCTACGCCACTACCACCACGCGCGGCGAAATAGCGACGGAAACTCTCGACGAGGGCAAAACGCAAGTGTGCGCGCAGCAGGAATACGCCTTCAGACTCTCGGCGCCCGCGTCGCCCCGCGCCGACGATTTCGACGGCTTCAAGATAAACAACGTCGATAAAACCGTAAAGGTGAACGATACCGAGCAACTCTGGTACGTTATAGAACACGGTTACCGCCCGCTGTGCGTTTCGGGCAGCCCTGCGGAAACCGCCTATAACAAGGCTAAAACGGCACTTCGCCGAATTATAACGGACGATATGACCGACGAAACGAAACTCCGCGCCATATATGAATGGCTGATTTTCAACGTCGATTACGACAATAAAGCCCTCGTTTACGCCGAGAGCGTAGGCAATTCTTCCGCGGATCTCCGCAAGTATAAATCGTGGGCGCTCGAAGGCGTGTTTGACGACGGCGTTGCCGTTTGCGAAGGTTACGCTAAGTCTTTCATAACCATGGCGAAGATAGAGGGAATACCCGCAATTTACGTCACGGGCAACGGTCACGCCTGGAACAGGGTTATGGTAAACGGCAAGTGGTACGGGTTTGACGCCACGCACGGCAACCCGAATATAGGCAACAAGGAAGAAGGATTTACCTATACGAGTTTCCTGTTCACCGACGCGAACAAGACGGGCAAGGGCTATTCTTCCGAAGATTTTACCGAATTTGCCGCCGTCACCGAGTACAATTATTACGAAACCGTTTCGTTCGGCGACGAGGG
>JAFTDZ010000186.1 GCA_017453885.1 Clostridia bacterium | reverse complement strand
AGTTGAGTGTTCGGCAGAATATAGTCGTCGTATATCTTTATTTCGAGTTCGTAACCCTTTGCCTTGAGGTCGTCTTTGACGAATTCGAGTATCTCCGCATGCGGAGTGGACGACGCGCCTACCACTATCTTCTTGTCGGAAGATGTGCTTTCGCAGCCCGTGGCGAACGGTATTACGAGAAGCGCCGCGGCGAGTAATGCTGTAAACAGTTTGGTGAGTTTTTTCATAATAGATCTCCTTTTATAAAAAATTTTTATTTTATTTAAGATTTTTTTCTCTTGTCGGTCTTTGCGGCGATGAACATTCCCGCTTCCTGTATTATCTGAACCACTATCACCGAAAGCCCTACGCACACCCAGATAATATCTCTGTTATATCTGTTATAACCGTAGATTATCGCTATCTGACCGAGCCCCGTTCCGCCTATCGTTGCCGCCATTGCGGAATAGCCGAGTATGGTCACCGAGGATATTACCGCGCCCACAATAAGCGAAGGTTTGCATTCGGGCAAAAACACCTTGAATATAAGTTGCAGGTTGCTCGCCCCCATCGCCCGCGCAGCCTCTATAACTCCCTTGTCCGTTTCCTTCAAAGAGGATTCCACCATCCTCGAAACGTAAGGCGCGGCAGCCACAACGAGCATAACTATCATCGCTTTGTTCCCGTAACTTACGCCCACAAGCGCCTTCGCCACGGGCAGGAAAGCCACCATCATTATAACGAACGGGATACTTCTCAATATATTGACAATAATGCCGAGTATCTTATTGAGCCACACTATCGGTTTCACCCCGTCTTTGTCGGTGATATAGAGTATCACGCCGATCGGTAAACCTATCAGATACGCCGCGGCGGAAGAGATAAGCGTCATATAAACGGTTTCCCACACTCCGAGGGCGATGGTGCCGTTTTCCCACAATTTTACGAATAATTCGCTCATCTTCACACCTCTTTTACAGTCAGGTTTTCGCCTTCGCACAGCGCCTTTATCTTCTCTGCGGCGGCGCCGTCCGGCACGGCAAGCAATATCTGCCCGAAAGTCCTTCCGTTCACCGTCTTTTCGTCGGAATACAGCACTTTTACGCTTATGCCGAGCCTTACCGCTATCAATGAAATAATCGATTCTTTAAGCGCGGCGCCGTTGAAGGTAACGCGCAATTTGTATTCGTAGGGGTTTTCGTTTATCGCCTTGACGAGGTTCGGTAAAATAAGTTCCCTCGCTATTGCAGACTCCGGATTGTAAAACACTTCGCCCACGCTTCCGCACTCCGCTATCTCCCCGTCGGAAAGTACCGCCACGCGGGAACATATGCTCTCCACCACTCGCATTTCGTGCGTTATTACCACTATGGTTACGCCGAATTTTCTGTTTATATCCTTCAAAAGTTCCAGAATGGAACCCGTGGTAGTGGGGTCGAGAGCGCTCGTCGCCTCGTCGCACAGCAGATATTTCGGATCGGTGGCAAGCGCCCTCGCTATAGCCACCCTTTGCTTCTGCCCGCCCGAAAGTTGCGACGGGTAAGATCTTTCTCTCCCTTTAAGCCCCACGAGTTCTATAAGGTCGTTCACCTTCTTTTCCGCTTCCGCCTTTTTCACTCCGGAAATTTCCAAAGGAAACTTCACGTTGTCAAATACGTTGCGCTGTTCGAGCAGGTTGAAACTTTGAAATATCATACCTATATTGCGGCGTATCTCCCGCAGTTTTTTGTTGCCGAAACCTGTCAGATCTTCCCCGTCTATCAGTATTTCGCCCGCGTCCGGCCGTTCCAACAAGTTTACGCACCTTACCAGCGTGCTTTTCCCCGCTCCCGAAAGACCTATTATCCCGAATATCTCTCCGTCCTCTATCTTAAGGTTCACGTCCTTCAGCGCCTCTATCGGGCCGGCTTTGGTTTTGAACGTCTTTACGACGCCCCGCAACTCTATCATACAAACTCCTTTTCCAAAAGAAAAAGCCCGTTCAGGCGAACGGGCTCAACTTCAAATTCAAGTCAAGTTAATTGCACAGCGCAAATGCCCGTCGCCAAATTTGACCACAGCACATCATGCACATCATCATATTGTTTTCAGCAATTACTCTACGCATAACTTTCCCCTCGGGAAATTTATATTTGGTATTATAACCGAACGTTTTTCATTCGTCAAGCGTTTTTCGGAAGAAAATAAAAATTTGTCGAAAAATTTTTTCGTTTTTGAAGCCGCGCTTTAATCTTCGTTATTTATCGCATTACATACTTGAAAAATTTCACCGCACTCTTTGGAATTTTACCGTTTCAAATTCCACCTTATCCATCAGCACGGTAAAGGCAGTAGTAACCGGCATGTGCGCATCTTTTTTATTGTTTGGCCAAGGTTTTCTTTCTGTCCAATATATAGTCAACTCCCCGTTTTTAAGTTCAACTTCTTTTATGGCACGGATGCGATTATTGTTCACCGTCGTAAAATAGTAGACTATAAACATTTGCTTGTTAAAATCGAATTCAGGATATTTTTCATAGCGCGCTTCGAGTTTTTCCTGCGAATCTATAACCACTATTACCTCTCGCGGATATTCTAATCCGCAAAAAAGATACTCTTCATTTTCCGGCCCTATCAATTCGCCTTCTTCGTTATATTCGGGAATATAGTCCGGATCGTAATCCGGATTAAGATAATAAGAGTCCTGCGTATGAACTTCGGGCAAATCGCTTCGTATCTTCCATTCGTATATTGACGGATACCATATCTTTGCGTGATACTTTACACACCCTGCGGGGATAAAAAGCGCGAGGGATAAAACGCAGACAAGAAACATTGTTGTAAGTTTTTTCATCATTCTTCTCCTTGCCAACTTATTTAATAAATACAACTTCTATATTTTTTACAATGCTACCACCATTGCTTAATTTCCCGTTTATTTTAGT
>JAFTDZ010000018.1 GCA_017453885.1 Clostridia bacterium | reverse complement strand
GCGGGGGGGCTATTTTCATCGCCCCGCCGCTTGTATGTTTATCGGATACGTTTGCCCGAAAATACGCGATATTGTGCGATATAGGGCACTTATCTGCCGGATTTCAAGCGATTGTGATGTTTGCAAAGCATCTGGCAATTCTCCGCGGAAGTCCTTCCGCCCTCGCACCATTCATTTGTAAATTTTTTATTAAAACGATAAGGATTTGCTTGCTATTGTTCGCGATTTGGAATATAATATATTTATAAAAATTCGAGGTGATATTATGTTGAGTTTTATATCAGCAAAAGAAGCCGCTGAAAAATGGGATATCTCTCAAAGGAGAGTTGCAATTCTTTGTTCCGAAAAGCGTATTGACGGAGCAATGATGGTCGGCAATATGTGGATAATTCCGTCCACCGCCGAAAAGCCTATCGATAAAAGAACTGTTCGCTATGAGAGAACAAAAAAGGTTACTCTTAAACCGTTTGTAAAATGGGTAGGCGGCAAAAGCCAACTTGTTGAACAGATAGAAAAAATGTTGCCTTCTGACGGAGAAAAAGTTTTGACAAAATACGCTGAACCTATGGTAGGCGGCGGCGCATTATTTTTCAATATCCTTTCAAAGTATGATTTTGAAGAACTTTATATAAGCGATATAAACGCTGAACTTATAAACGCATATAAAGCCGTAAAAGACGATGTGGATAACTTGATTACTAAACTAAATGAAATGCAAATGACTTTTTTGCCTATGGATGAAAACGGCAGAAAGTATTTCTATTATAGTGTGCGCGAAAAGTTTAATTCCACCGTTTTATCGGCGGAGACTGCTACCGAAAAAGCCGCACAATTTGTTTTCTTGAATAAAACTTGTTTCAACGGTTTGTATCGTGTAAATAGAAAAGGTCAATTTAACGTTCCTATGGGTGCATACAAAAACCCGACTATTTGTGATGATGAAAATTTACGCAACATTCACGAAGCGTTGCAAAACGTAACAATAGTTTGCGGGGATTATTCGCTTTCAAAATCGTTCATAGATAAAGATACTTTCGTATATCTTGATCCCCCTTATCGTCCTATTTCCGAAACTTCTGCGTTTACTTCGTATAATTCGGAAACATTCGATGATAACGAGCAAATAAGGCTTGCAAGATTTATAGATGAAATAAACAAATCGGGGGCAAAAATTGTTTTAAGCAATTCGGATCCGAAGAATGTAAATGAAGAAGATAGTTTCTTCGATGACTTGTATAGAAATTATAAAATCAATCGTGTAGAAGCAAGCCGTGCAATCAATAGTAAAGGCGATAAACGCGGAAAAATAAATGAATTACTTATTTGCAATTGAGGACAAAAAGATGAATTTACTTGAACTAACAGAAGAAGAAACGGATAAATATATCGATGAACTATATTCTTGTTTTCCAACAGGACGTGAATTTGAAATATTCTTAAGCTCATTTCTTGAGGCTTTGGGATTTGAAGAAGTTGTGACCACACAATACGTAGGGGATAAAGGTATTGATTTAACTTGCGTTAAAAGCGGACTTGACTTAAATGGTACTGATACGCTCAATTATTATGTACAAGCCAAGCGATATGCGCGCAATAATAAAGTGCAACCAAAAGAAGTGAGAGATCTAAAAGGAACTACGAAACGTGATAAGAACGGAAAAATCCTGAATAACAATTACGTAAATGTATTTATTACAACTTCTTCTTTCACGCCTGCTGCATTATCAGAAGCAAGAGATAATCCTAATATGCCTGTTATTACTATTGATGGCACACAATTGATTCAATACTGCATTGAAAAAGGGATTGGATTTAACTATAAGCCGGTGTTTTCAAAAAACCAAATATTATCAATCTCTGAAACGGCAGCCCCCATTAATATACCATCCGAAAGCGATGAGAAATATTGGGTAGAACGTGAAATAACTAAAAATGACATCCGCGCTAAAATACTTGTAATTCCGCAGGTGATCAAGAATGAATTAAATGTAATCGATAATAAATTCATTGTTGTTTTTAATGGAATTGAGAAAAAACTGAATATCGATAAAGGCAGAAGATACTTTGGTGGTATTACGGATTTATATAAGAAATTTGGGTTATTGTCAAATGATGGTGCTTTTGTTAGTAAAAAGGCTCAATGGAAAATGAGCAATGGCAAGATAATTATTGACTTATTGTAATGGAGAAAACATATGAAAAGAGATTTTAAAGAATGGCTTGGGCAGTTTAGAAACAGTATAGCAGATTACAAATACTATGTTGATTTCAACAAAGTTTATGGTAATATTGAAAATATCAAAATTGAATTGAATATCTTGAATTCTTTAATAGGCTCGCAAAATATTGAAGATGATTTTGATAAAATTTATGAAAAGTATCCTGAAATTTTGAAATGCATTCCTATTCTTATTGCAAAGCGAGAATATGAAATATATGCGATTGACTCGGAAGGAGAATTTACATATAATTTTGTAAAACCTAATTATTCCGTCGAACAATATAAAGTTTTTATGAGAAAAACAGGTTTGTTTGACTTATTATCAAATCACATTATAAAAGATTTGGTTGACTATGTTACAGGCGTTGAAGTAGGTCTTGATAGCAACGGTCGAAAGAATCGTGGCGGTCATTTGATGGAAAATCTTGTTGAATCTTTCATTGTAAAAGCGGGTTTTGTCAAAGATGAAAACTACTTCAAGGAAATGTATTTGAAAGATATTGAAAAGAGATGGGATATTGACTTGTCGGCTCTTTCAAATATGGGTGATGTGGCTAAACGTTTTGACTTTGTTATTAAAACCGAGCAAACGATTTATGCAATTGAAACAAACTTCTACGCAAGCAACGGTTCCAAACTTAATGAAACGGCAAGAAGTTATAAAATGATAACCGAAGAAGCAAAGAATATAGACGGATTTGCTTTCGTGTGGTTTACTGACGGCGTTGGTTGGTATAATGCTAAACATAATCTTAAAGAAACTTTCGATGTGCTTGATAATATCTATAACATTCAAGAGTTAGAAAGCGGTATTTTAGCTAAAGTGATTAAGTAAATATGGCAAAAAAGATTCCTTTACAACCTGAAGATTTCGAACTCGAAACGAATACCGTTTGGGCTTTTCCCGATCGCGGCAAATGGGCAACGCATGATGCTAAATATCGCGGCAATTGGTCTCCGTATATTCCTCGCAATGTAATTCTTCGTTATTCTGCCGAGGGCGATACTGTTTTAGATCAGTTTGTCGGCGGTGGCACTACAGCAGTAGAAGCAAAACTTACGAATAGAAATTTCATCGGCGTGGATATAAATCCAAATGCTCTTGAAATTACAAAAAGCAAGTTGGTTTTTGAGTGTGGATTTAATCCGGCAATTGACATTATGCAAGGCGACGCGAGAAATCTTTCAACAATTGCCGAAGGTTCAATTGATCTTATTTGCACCCACCCGCCCTATGCGGATATTATTCATTATAGTGATGATATAAACGGCGATATGTCGCTTTTGCCGATGAAAGATTTTTTGTTCGAGCTTGGCAAAGTGGCTGAAGAATGCTATCGAGTTCTAAAAAAAGATAAGTTTTGCGCCATACTTATGGGTGATATGCGAAAAAAAGGTATGGTTCAACCACTTGCTTTTGAAACTATGCGCATTTTCGAAATGGCAGGATTCAAAACGAAAGAAATTATAATCAAGGAACAACACAACTGTAAGGCAACGGGTTATTGGAAAACAAACAGTATAAAGTTTAATTTCCTATTGCTCGCCCACGAGTATTTGTTTGTGTTTAAGAAATAAACTTAAAAAAGTTACTTTCAAACGGATCGTCGCAGTTGCATAAAACCGTAGAGTCTAAAAATTGCGACCTGTAGTTTTTCAGTTCTTTTTCGATGTCGGAAAGTTGTGTGTAAAATTCGTCCGCTTTTGCGTTTTTCGCTTTGGTTAAAGTAGAATTTCCTGCCATTTTTGCCTCTGCATCAATGAACAAACACACGGTGATTTGTTCATTGAATAATATAATCAATGAACAAAAACAGGCAAAAAAGACATTGATACAAACAAAATGGAACAATTGTTTTATGGTGTGTTACTTTTTTGTTGACTTTTAGAAAATATTTAATTATAATAGAAAAGAAAAAACCATTGATTATATTAATCAATGGTTTTTTCTTTATATATCACGGATAAAAAACAAGGGTATGCGGGCTGCGGAGTCAACATACCCTTGTATTTCGATTATTACTTTCCGAACATTATCTTTTCGTTGCCGAACATCCGCGTGAGCAGCCATATGCCGAGGGCGACGTAAACAGCGTTTGAAATTATGGTTATAAGGAAGTTGAGCGGGCTGAACGACAGCCCGAGCACCGCCGCGAAGCATTGCGCGGAGTTATAGCCCGGTATGATGAAAAGTAGCGGATTTGCCGACGTGTTGCCCATTATGCTGAAAACGCCCACTAAAAGTATGGGTATCATAGCGACGGACGCGTAACTTGCCGATTCTTTCACGCTCTTTGCGAAGGTGGATATCATAACGAGTATTATGTTGAAAAGCAAAACCGTTATCACGATTAGCGCGAACAGGGCGGCGTAAGTTCCGAAGCCGTAGATAGAGGCGGAAACGTCAAGCCCGGCAAAGAGATGGGGCAGAGAGAGCATTATTCCGAGGAAACTGCACGCGGCGCTCGCAAGGGCGGGGATACTTAACCCGATAACTTTACCGAGCGCGAAGTGAGAACGCTTCACCGGCGTTACGAGAAGGGTGGCAACGGTGCCGCGTTCCTTTTCGCCCGCTATCGATTCGGACGCTATCATCATGCACCCCGACCACAGGAATACCATCAGCAACATAGGCATAATCATCGTTATGAAGGTAGTGCTTACGTCCTCGGGCGTGGCGCAGTCGAAGGTTTCGCCGTCCGCGGGGGAGTTCACGTCAAAGCGGTTGGCGAGAGAGTGTTCCACCGCGTCGAGTATGCCGGTCATCATCGAAAACGCGCTTTGAGAGGACGCGTTTGTGGAGTTGAAGTAAATTTTCACCTGAGGGGCGGGGGAACCGCTTGACGCGTCGTAATCGGTTATTTTGTTCATAAAGTCGGCGTCGAACACCACGTAGAGGTCGGCTTTTTCTTCGCGGATCTCCTTCTTTATATCGTCGGCGTTCGAGCCTGCGGCGTCGGTCACGGTCACCTTGAAATTTTCTTCCGCGGGCAGCATGGCGGCTATTTCGCCCGGCATGTTTACCGCGTAAACGGAAAAGTTTTCTTCGCTCGGCGCGAAACTGTCCGAAATTATCTGCCCCATAAACGAATACATTACGAAGATGATTATCCCCGGAAGAAAGAGGCTGACGAGTATTCGCCTGTCGGTAAAATAACGGCGTATATCTTTCTTTATAACTGCTAAAAGTCCCTTCATTTCTCGGTCGCCTCCTTACTGTAAATATCGAAGAAAACGTCCTCGAGGGTGCTTTCCCCCACGAGGTCTTTAAGCGGCGCGCAAGCCTTCATTTTGCCTTCCACTATTATTCCCACGCGGTCGCACAGGCGCTCCGCAAGCGAAAAGATGTGTGTGGAAATTATTATCGCCTTGCCCTCGGCCTTCAGTTCTTTTAAGAAATCCGTTACCGTGCGGGCGGTGATAACGTCAAGCCCGTTGGTCGGCTCGTCGAAAATTATTATTTTCGGATCGTGCGCGAGGGCTATCGCGATGGAAATTTTCTGCTTCATCCCCGTGGAAAGATCCGCCACTTTCACTTCCGCGAATTTATCTATGCCGAATTTTTCGAATAATTTCTTCTTCCTTGCGGCGGCAACTTCCTTTGGCACGGAATGCAACTCCGCGAAGAAATCGAACAGGTAGTTCGGGGTGAAGTAGTCCTCGAGTTTAAGTTCGCTCGTCAGAAATCCGATATTGGAACGGACGAAATCGGGGTTTTCTTTAAGGTCTTTGCCGAGTACGGCAACCTTGCCCGCGTCCGCTTTTATCAGGGTGGAAATAATTCTCAAAGTGGTGGTCTTGCCCGCCCCGTTGGAGCCGAGCAGACCGAATATTTCGCCCTCGTAAGCATCGAACGAAAGCCCGTTCACCGCCACTTTGTACCGGTCGGGCGAACGCTCTATCTTCTGTTGTTTTCTCGACAGCGTGAAGGTCTTTTTAAGATCTCTGCACGCGATGGCAACTTCAGCCATAACTATCTCCTTTTTAATTTACCCGCCTTTTTCTAACAAAAACGGGCGTTTTTTATTTATGGGCGCCTGAACAGCGCGCGGTCTTTTTCAAGCAGAACGTAAGCCTGCGCCGCAATGCCTTCTTCCCTTCCCGCAATGCCGAGCCCTTCCATCGTTGTGCAGGAAAACCCCACCGCGCTTTCGGGCACAGACAAAAGTTTTGCCACGGAAGAAATTATCGCGGGGGCGTGGGGGGAAAGTTTAGGCTTCTCCGCCATCACCACAAGCGAGGCGTTTTTTACCTTCAGCCTCTTTTCCGCAAGCATACCGAGCGCCTCTTTTACGAACAGGCGGCTGTCGGCGTTACGATACTTCTCGTCCGTATCGGGGAAGTACGTTCCTATATCTTTGAGGGCGGCGGCGGAGAGCAGGGCGTCGGTCAGCGCGTGAAGGAGCGCGTCCGCGTCGCTGTGCCCGTCAAGCCCCTTTTCAAACGGTATTTCCACCCCGCCGAGCATAAGTTTTCTGCCCGCGACGAGGGGGTGTATATCGAAACCCGTTCCGCAATAGAGATCGGGGTATTTTTCGAAATCTTCCTTAAAAGTGAGTTTTACGTTGCGTTTGTCGCCCTCTACCACGCGTGCGGGCTTTATGTATTTACTGTAAACGCCGGCGTCGTCGGTGAATACGTCGCTCTCGGAAACGTGGGAATAGGCTTCGAGTATTTCGCTCAATAAAAACGCTTGCGGCGTCTGTATCCCGCAGCAGTCGTTGCGGTGAGTGGAGTAAATGTAATCGCCGTCGGTAACGCCCACGGTGTCCACGCTCGGCACGCACGCCACGCCGCTCCCGTAGGTCATAACGCTGTCAAGGCAGGCGTCTATAAGTTCTTCGGTAACGAAGGGGCGGGCGCCGTCATGGATTATAACCACGTCTCCGCGGCATTCGTTAAGGGCGTTCAGCACGGAAAAAGTACGCGTTTCCCCGCCGACAACAAGCCTTATCGGCGTGTTCGTAACGCACTTTATAATATCGCTGAATTCGGAATAATATTCCTCGTTGGCGGTAACTAAGATCTCGTCTATACGCTCGTTGTAATCGAACGGGAGAAGGGCGAGTTCGAGAACGGTTTTGCCGCCTATTTTCTCAAGTAGTTTGTTTCCGCCTAATTTGGCGCGGCTTCCCTTGCCCGCCGCCGTTATGATGGCTGTTGTCATATTATCTCCAAAAATGCCCGATAACGTGCGATTCAGGCGGTTTTTTCTTTTTCGGCACGCTTGTTTTCTATAACTTCTTTAAGTTCTTTATACGTTTCGTACGGGGCAACGATGTCCGCAAATTTATACCCCGCCGCCTGCGCGTTGCCGTTATTTATCAGCGGGCTTGCCATGCTGCCGAAAGTTATCGTTCCGGTGTTTTTGCGGAGCAGTTTGTCTATCACGCTAACGTTCACGTTTACCGCGCCTATCATTTCGAGGTTCAGACTCTTGTAGTCCACCCCGATAAGGCCCGAGCGGATAAGTATCCTCTTGTTCGTGTAGGCGTAGAAAACGTTCTTGTAGTGCAACGACGCAATAACTGTGACTATTGCCGCCGCCACGGCGCACAGGGCTATTACCGCCAACGGGGCTATTATATACGCCTCTGCGGGTACGGGTTCGCCCTCTTCGTCAAAAGAGGACAAAAACACCGTAAACAGCACGAACAGCGCGAAAATTATCGCCGCGAAGGCTATCGCAAGGAGCGATTTCATTACGAATTTCGTTTTGTTCGGCTTGAAAATTTTGATAACGGTTTCGTCTTTGTCGAGTACGGGCGCAAAAATTTCGCTTGTCAGGTCGTTCATATGGTGTCTCCTTCAAGTTAACTAACATTCATTTGAATGTCTGAATATATAATATCATACATTCTTATGAATGTCAAATATTTTCTTAAGAATTTTTCAATATTTTCACTTAACTGTTATTTTATCGTATCCGTCGGCGGAAAAGTCGGACGATAGGAATGCCGTCAACCCTTTTTCCGTTTCGAGGTAATCCGCCGCGGCGAACGTTTCCGCATAGGAATGCATTGCGAGTTGCGGCATACCTATATCTACGGAGCGCACCGACACCTGTGAAGAACTTATCGCGCCGAGAGTTCCGCCGCTCGGAAGGTCCGACCGCATGAAGAAGTCCTGCCGTTTTACGCCCGCCCTATCTAAAACGTATTTGAAAGCGGCGGAAGAAAACGCGTCCGTCGTATAATTCTGGTTGGCGTGGTGTTTTATCACAACTCCGCCGCCGAGAAGCGTCTTGTTGTCCGGATCGGAAAGTTCGGGGTGGTTCGGGTGAACGGCGTGCGCGTTGTCACATGATACGAGGAAGGAATTTCCGAGAGATATGCGGAAGTCCTCGTCGGTCTTGCCGAGTACGGAATTTATGCGGTAGAGAACGTCTTTTAAGAAAGTGGAGCCGGCGCCCTGTTTGGTGCGGCTACCGACTTCCTCGTTATCCGCAAGGAAAATAACGGGAAAACATTCCGGCACGCAGTTTATTATGCCGCTTACCGAGGCGAATACGCTCGTTAAATTATCCACGCGCGGGGAGCATACGAATTCGTTGTTGAAGCCGAACGGAAACGGTTTCTGCGCGGCGGTCAGGAACAGGTCGTAATCGAGCGTTTTGCCGTATTTTTCTTCGTTTTCAGCCCTTTTTACGATATCGCCGGCTACGCTTCCGAGCGCGGCGAGCGCCTGCATATCCACCTGCGGGTTGAATTTTATTCCGTCGTTCGCGTTGCGGTTGAAGTGAATGGCTACCGAGGGGATCACGAAGTTTTCCTCAAATTCCGCAATTCGCGAAGTTATCCTGCCTTCCTTTTCGGAAATTATCCTGCCGGCTATCTTCAGCGGCGCGTCCAACCAAGTGTATAAAAGTCCGCCGCCGTATTTTTCAACGTCGAGTTTCACGCAGCCGGCGGAAGCGTTTTCCGCGTTCAGTTTCAATTTGAAACAGGGCGAATCCGTGTGAGACGCAACTATCGCGAAGGAATAATTTTCGCCGATTCTGAAGGCGACGAGGGCGGAGCCGTCCCTTATAACGTAATACTTTCCGCCTTTTGCAAGGCGCCATTTTTCCGTTTCTTTAAGTTCAATGAAGCCGTTCGATTTAAGTTCGGTTTCGGCTTCTCTGACCGCGTGGTAAGGCGTTTTGGATACGTCGAGTTTGCAAAGAAGTTTATCGATCATATTGTTCTCCCATAATTGTTCATCTGAAATATTATACCATACGGCGTTAAAAAACACAAAGGTTTTTCTTTATATAATATCGCTCGCGCGCGGAGGAAAAGCGGGCGGAGCGCGCAATAAACTTGCAATTTGCATTTCGTTGTGCTAAAATATTGTATATAAAAACGAAAGGAGGTAAAAATAATGAAGTTGAAAAATTTTCTGTTCAGACTCGTTACTCTGTCGCTTTCGGCAGCGTTCTTTTTTACGGCGGCGTCCTGCGGGGATTTTATGAATAAGATGGACCGCGGTTGCAACGCCGCGGAGAGAGAATTGAACAGCGCTTTCGATAAACTTATCGTAAAACTGCAGGATACGATGAAGGGCGTTAATTTCATCATAGAAAATTTCAGCGAACTCACCAACCCCATAAACGAAAACGGCGAACTCGTCGAGGGCTGGGTTGGCGACGAACTCGAGGAGGTTTTTGTTCAGCCCGACTGCGTGACTAGACTCGATACGGGCTACAGAGAGGAAAACGAAAAGGGCAAGACCTTTTCCGACGTGGCCGTGATAACCGGCGCGGAAGGGATGGACGCGTTCGTTCAGTCGCTGAAAGCCGCCGGTTACGACGCCTATAATGACGAACTTAACTGGAACTTCTATTCCACCATGCTCAAGGTGAATAAGGATAAGGTCTGCATGGCGCTTAAGAAGGGCGAGGTGTATATCGTCGTAGCCTACTTCGCTTCCGATGAGGATAAGCCGAACGCCGTTTTCACCATATCCGAGTACGACACGCTCGTGAAAGAAGAACCCGAAGAAACCTCGGAAGAATCTTCCGGCGAAACGGGCGAAGAAACTTCGGGCGAAAATTCTTCCGCGGAATAAAACGCAAAAATCCTTGACAAATATCTTTCGCGATACTATAATAATCAACTGATAAAAAACAAGAAGGTGAATTTGAAATGAAAATCGACATTTTTTCCGGCTTTTTGGGAGCGGGAAAGACCACGCTTATCAAGAAACTTATCAAAGAGGCATACGCCGGCGAGAAACTTGTGCTGATAGAGAACGAGTTCGGCGAGATAGGCATCGACGGCGGCTTTATGAAGGAAGCGGGCATCGAGATAACCGAAATGAACAGCGGCTGCATATGCTGTTCGCTCGTTGGCGATTTTGCTAAAGCGCTTAAAAAAGTTTACGAACAATTCGCACCGGACAGGATAATAATAGAGCCGTCCGGCGTCGGAAAGTTGAGCGACGTTACCAAGGCGGTTCTTCGCGCCGACCTCGAAAACGCCGAAGTGAACGCCTGCACCACGGTGGTAAACGCCGCTAAATGCAAAATGTATATGAAGAATTTCGGTGAATTTTTCAACGATCAGGTTGCGAACGCCGGCTGTATAGTCCTGAGCCACGCCGAAAACCTTTCCGAAGAAAAACTCGCGGAAACGATCGCTCTGTTGAGAGAACATAACGCCACCGCGGAAATAGTTTCCACCCCGCTTGCGGAGATAAACGGAAAACAGATACTTTCCGCCATGGAGCATACGGCAACCCTCGAAGAAGAACTTAAAAAACTGATGGAAGAAACTCATCATCACGACGATGACGAACACGAACATCACCATCACCACCACCACGATCACGACGACGATGATGAATGCGACGATCCCGAATGTTCCTGCCACCACCATCACGATGACGACGAAGAACACGAGCATTGCCACCATCATCACCACGACCACGACGACGATGATGAATGCGACGATCCCGAATGCTCCTGCCACCATCATCATGACGACGACGAACATGAACATCACCATCATCATCACCACGACCACGACGCGGACGAAGTGTTCACGAGTTGGGGCAGGGAAACCGCCAGAAAGTTTACCGAAAAAGAGATCGGAGAAATTCTTCAAAAACTCGATTCCGATGCGAAATACGGCACTATTTTGCGCGCGAAGGGCATCGTTTCGGGCGACGGATACTGGATACATTTCGACTATATCCCCGGCGGCATAGATGTGCGCCGCGGCACTGCTGAAACGATCGGCAGGCTGTGCGTTATAGGTTGCGATCTCAACGAGGCGGCAGTCGCGGAACTGTTCGGTATATAAAGGTGCGGATATGGCAAGGGAAGTTCCCGTATATATGTTTCTCG
>JAFTDZ010000017.1 GCA_017453885.1 Clostridia bacterium | reverse complement strand
TGCGTAATAGCACAAGGAGAATTCCGTCAAACCGGGATTACCTTTCCATTATAACTTAGGTAATGAACTTTTGAAAGCGTAAATCTGAACTATGCGCTTTCTTGGTCAATAATATTGTAACAGGAGAATTTATGAAAGGTTATAAATTCGTTGCGGTGGAATTTACCGACGATCCGAACGTGGTCGGTAATTTATACTGGTATTTCTGCGAATTCGATAACGCGGATATAGGTACGCGCGTAGTGGCTCCGATAGGCCGCCATAATAAATTGCAGGTGGCGGTGGTGCGCCGCGTTATGTTTGCGGAAGAGGCGTATTCTCCCTATCCGTTTTCGTCAATAAAGAAGATCGACGGCGTTTTGACCGAAAAGCCTTAAATTAAGGTTTTCTCCGTTCGTTATCAGGGAAGAAAAGCGACGGGGCAAAGAAAACGACGGGCGGACGGAAGATTTTATAAAAGGTATTCGAGCAAGGCGGTTCTCAAAAGGAAAGGAGCGAGATGGGTATGAACGCGGTGTTATACGTCCACGGCAAGGGCGGCGCCGCCGCGGAAGCGGAGCATTACGTTCCGCTTTTTCACGGCTGTGAAGTTTTCGGGTTGGACTATAAAACTTTTACCCCGTGGGAAACGGGCAAAGAGATCAACGACGCCGTTAAAGATTTGAGGAAAAGTTACGGCAAAGTGACCGTGGTGGCGAACAGCATCGGCTCGTATTTTTCTTTGCACGCGGATCTTGACGGGGCGGCGGACGAGGCGTTTTTCATTTCGCCCGTAGTCGATATGGAAAAGTTGATAACTTCAATGATGCGCGCGGCGAAAGTTTCCGAGGAAGAATTAGGGAAAAAAGGCCGTATAACCACAGATTTCGGGGAAGATCTTTCGTGGGAATATCTTCGTTACGTAAGGGAAAATCCCGTCAGGTGGTCGGTTCCCACGCACGTTTTATACGGCGGCAAAGACGGCATTACCTCGCTTTCAGACATAAAGGCGTTTGCCGAAAAATACGGCGCAGACCTCACCGTTATGGAAAACGGCGAACATTGGTTTCACGAAAGAGAGCAGTTATCGTTTTTGGACGAATGGATAAAAAGAATCCTTTCAAAATAGGAATATATCAAAGAGGAATATAAAAAAGTTATGAAAATTCTTGTGCTTAACGGCAGCCCCAAAAGGGAAAAGAGCGACACGATGCATATAACGCGCGCGTTTCTCGACGGAATGAAAGACGCGGGGCGGCAGGATATAAACGTAATACACGTTGCGGATAAGCGGATAGAATACTGTTCGGGCTGTTTTTCCTGTATGCGGAACGGGGGGACGTGTATATACGACGACGATATGCGGGATGTTCTCGAAGAAATATTAAAAAGCGATATTCTGCTATTTAATTTTCCGCTGTATTGTTACGGAATGCCCGCTCAGTTAAAGGCGCTTTTAGACAGGACTTTACCGCTGTCTTCCATGGCTATGCGCAAGGCGGGCGACAGGTACGAACACGTTGAACAAGCGGATTTTTCACGCCTGCGTTACGTTATGATATGCGGGTGCGGGTTCCCTAACGCCAAGCGTAATTTCGAGCCGGCGGTGGCGCAGTTCGAATTGTGTTTCCCTTCGAATCGCCTGATTATCACCGTTCCCGAAAGCCCTATGTTCAACGCGCCGGAAGCGGCGGCGGTAACCGCGCCGAGGCTCGCTTCGGTAAGGACCGCTGGGCGGCAATACGCCGAAACGGGAACGATAGACTGCGACCTGCTTGCGGAGATAGGTTCGCCTATGATTCCCGAAGAAACTTACGCCGCCATCGTGAACGGCGGGGTGTAAAAACATTTTGATCGGAAATCGACCGATAAGCAGACACCGAAAAGCGGAAATCGTTTTTGAAATCAAAAATTTCGAGCGGCAGGGCGATATTTCCATCGCCCTGCCGCTCGGTATATATACCCGCCCGATAACGGACTTTACTCCGTTTATACGGGCTTTACCGAAAAATCCCATCAATTCGGCAGAAAGGAAGAAAGATGAAATAATTTTATTTTCGGGCGTATTTCAATTTACTAAACGGCGTAAAAATTGTATAATAATAAGGTATGGCGTAAAAACGGAGGTTTTATGGAATACGACAGAGAAAAATACGTTTCGCCCCTCTCGACGAGGTACGCGAGCGACGAAATGCAGTTTTTGTTTTCCGAAAAGTTCAAATTCACCACCTGGAGAAGGTTGTGGATAGCCCTCGCGCGGGCAGAGAAGGCGCTCGGACTTAATATAACGGACGAGCAGATCTCCGAGATGGAAGCCCACGCGGAAGATATAGACTTTTCCGTTGCGGAGGCGAGGGAGAAGGAAGTGCGGCACGACGTTATGTCTCACGTTTACGCATTCGGCAAAGTATGCCCGAAGGCGGAACCGATAATCCACCTCGGCGCTACTTCCTGTTACGTAGGCGACAATACGGACGTTATTATTTTAAGGGAAGCGAGCCGCCTTATCCTCAAAAAATGCGCGCAGGTGCTGAAAAATCTCAAGGCTTTCGCGCTAAAATACAAAGGGTTGCCGTGCCTTGCGTACACGCATTTGCAACCCGCGCAACTTACCACCGTGGGCAAACGCGCCACGCTTTGGGCTTACGAACTCTCGCAGGACGTTGAAGAATTGGAATTCCGCCTGTCAAAACTGAAACTTCTCGGGCAAAAAGGCACCACGGGCACGCAGGCGAGTTTTATGGAACTTTTCGGCGGCGACGAGGAAAAGTGCCGAAAGGTTGAGGAACTTATCGCAAAGGAAACGGGGTTTGACGAAGTAGTGCCCGTTTCCGGTCAGACTTATTCGAGGAAGGTGGACGCGTACTTTCTTTCCGCCCTTTCCGGCATAGCGCAAAGCGCGTATAAATTTGCCAACGATTTAAGAATTTTGCAGTCCTTCGAGGAGATGGAAGAACCCTTCGAAAAGAATCAGATAGGATCTTCCGCCATGCCTTACAAGCGCAACCCGATGCGCAGCGAGAGGATATGCGCCCTCGCAAGGTACGTTATAGTCGATTCTCTCAACCCCGCCTTGACGGCAGGCACGCAATGGTTCGAGCGCACGCTTGACGACAGCGCAAACAAGCGCATTTCCGTTGCGGAAGCCTTTCTCGCGACGGACGCCATTCTCAATATTTATATAAACGTTACCGAAAACCTTGTGGTTTACGAAAAGGTGATAGAGAAAAGGGTTATGGAAAAGTTGCCTTTCATGGCGACCGAAAACATTATGATGGACGCGGTAAAAGCGGGCGGTAACCGTCAGGAACTGCATGAAAGGATACGCGTTCACTCTCACGCGGCGGCGCGCGCGGTAAAGGCGGAAGGCAAACCCAACGACCTTATCGACCGCATAGCGGCGGACGAAGCGTTCGGCGTTACGAGGGAACAAATAGAAAGTTCGCTCGATCCGAAAAAGTATATAGGGCGCAGCGTTTCGCAGGTGGAAGAATTTGTCAAAAACGTTCTCGATCCGATTCTTTCCCGCTATACCGAAACGGTAACTTCGGATCTGAAAGTGTAGTTAAAGCGTGATTCAGGGCACTTTTACTTAAAAATAAAGAGCAAGGCAACTTGCGAGGAGAATATTATGTTAACTTCTATTGTAGGTATAAACTGGGGCGACGAAGGCAAGGGCAGAATGGTCGATCTTCTCTCCGAAGATTACGACGTGGTCGTCCGCTATCAGGGCGGAAACAACGCCGGCCATACGGTCATAAACGAAAAGGGCAAGTTCGTTCTCAACCTTATGCCGAGCGGGATACTCCGCGATACGGTGGTGAACGTTATGGGCAACGGAATGGTCATCGATCTCAAGCACCTTTCGGGCGAGATGGAAAAACTTTCCGCCGCGGGCGTAAGGATAGACGAAACAAACCTTAAAATTTCGGATAAAGCCGTTATCTGTATGCCGTATAACGTGATGCAGGACTGTCTGGAAGAAAATCGCCTTGCCGATAAAAAATTCGGTTCCACACGCCGCGGCATAGGCCCTATTTACGGCGATAAATATCTTAAAAAGGCGCTCCGTATGGGCGAACTTCACGACTTTGAAAAGATGAAGGCTCGCCTTAAAGATATACTCGAATGGAAAAATTTAACTATCGAAAAGGCTTACGGAGAGCAACCCGTAAAATACGAAGATATGGTGGCGTATCTCGAAGAATACGGCCTTAAACTCAAAAAATACGTGTGCGATACGGGGCTTTACCTGAACGAGGCGGCGGAAAAGGGCAAGAAGATAATGTTCGAAGCGCAACTCGGCGCGCTCCGCGATATAGACTTCGGCATTTATCCTTTCACTTCTTCGTCGTCCACCATTTCCGCCTACGCGCCTATCGGAGCGGGCATACCCAACCGCAAGTTGGATGAAGCCGTCGGCATAATGAAGGCTTACTCCACCTGCGTGGGAGAGGGTCCGTTCGTCTGCGAATACTTCGGCGATAAGGCCGAGGAACTCCGCAAGGCGGGCGGCGAATACGGCGCGGCTACCGGCAGACCGAGGAGAGTGGGCCCGTTCGACGTGGTCGCTTCCCGCTACGGCTGCAGGATGCAGGCGGCTTCGCAGATAGCCCTTACGAAACTCGACGTGCTGTCCTATCTCGACGAAATAGAAGTGTGCGTCGGCTACGAACTTGACGGCAAGCGGATAGACGAGTTCCCCTTCCCGGACGAACTCGAGGATTGCAAACCTATCTTCCAAACGGTCAAGGGGTGGCATTGCGACATAAGCGATTGCCGCAACCCGCAGGATCTTCCCAAGGAGGCTTACGATTATATAAGGTTCATAGAGAAAGCCGTAGGGTGCAAAATAACTTACGTATCCGTAGGCGCCTCGCGCGAACAATATCTTATAATGGACTGACAAAAAGCCCCTTTATCGCAGGTTATCGGCATTTTTTACCGCGGTAAAGGGGTTGATTTTTTTCTTTTCGATCGCAAAAATGGCTAAAATAAAAAAATTTTCCGAAGCGGCGTGGGCGCTCGGAATGATAATACTGACGCTCGCCGTCTGCCTTATGGCGAAGGCGGGCTTCGGCGTATCGATGGTGGTTTCGCCCGCGTACGTTATTCATCTCGCGCTCGTAAAAAAATGGACGTGGTTTACTTTCGGCACGTCGGAATATATCCTTCAGGGGATATTCCTCGCGATAATGTGCGTTATAGTAAGGCGTTTTAAGTGGCAATATCTCCTGTCGTTCGCGGCGGCGGTGATATACGGCCTTTTGCTCGACGGGTGGTTTTTGTTTCTCGGCGGTCAGGGGTTTGAAAATATTTACGCCCGCATCGCCGCGTTTGCCGCCGGAATAATTCTTACCGGCATTTCCGTGGCGCTGTTTTTCAGAACGTATCTGCCCATAGAGGTTTACGACCTGTTCATCACCGAAGTTTCCGAAAGGTACGGTTTCAGAACGGGCGTGGTGAAGTGGGTTTACGACCTCTCAATGCTCGCGCTCGCGGTAGTTCTCACGCTTATATTCAACGGCGGGCTTGCGGGGATAGGCGTAGGCACGGCGATATGCGCGGTGGTAAACGCCCCGATAATCACGCTTTTCGGCAAATTGTTCGATAAATTCATAAACTTCGATCCGCTGTTCCCTGCGGCGGAGCGCGTACTCAACGTAAAAGGGGAAGGAAGGGTATGAAAATTCTGTCTTTCGATATAGAGAGTTGTACGGGTAACCCGTGGGACGGAAGTCTTTGCAGTTTCGGCTTCGTGCTTGCGGAAAACGGCGCGATAATAAAGCGGGAAGATATACTTGTCAATCCCTTGCCTCGTTTTTTCTCGCTCGGTAAATTCGGTGAGGAAGCGAACATAAAACTCGCTTATCCCGTTTCGGCATTCCGTTCAAGTCCGCGCTTCAATGCAAGATATTCCGCGATAAAGGCGCTTTTTGAGGAAGCCGACCTCGTTCTCGGCTTTTCCGCGCAGAACGATATGAAGTATCTCAACAACGCTTGCGACGCGTTTTCTCTCCCTCGGTTTTCCTTTGAATATCTCGACGTGCAACTTATCGCCGGCATAGTTTTGCCGGAGTACAAGAACCTGGGATTAAAGGCCGTTGCCGCGCATTTCGGAATAGAATTTGCGGAACACCGTTCCGACGAGGACGCCCGCGCGACTTACGAAATATTCGTTAAACTTATGGAAGTTTACGGCGGCGGTTTGGAAGAACTTATCGAGCATTACGGGGTGGTAAAAGGAAAGAACGGGGCGGACGGGCATACGAATTGCTATTCGCTTGCCGAAATAAAAAACCGACTTGCCGCCGGCGGAAGGTCGGTAAAAAAGATACTTGTTTTTTATTATTTTGCCCATGCGCCCGGGCGCGTAACGCCGCGCGGCGACACGCTTAAAGGGGAAAGGGTAAACGTTTCGGAAAATATTTACCTTAACGATATGCCCTTCGCGCGTAAAATAATCGCCACGGCGGCGGCGGAAGGTTGCCTGTTCGATTCTTCCATTCAGAGTTGCTCTCTTTTCATAGCCGCCGAGGGCGACAAACTCGTTCCTCGTGTAAAAAAAATAAACCGCAGGTGTAAAATCGTCACCGCAGGAGAGTTTGCCGAAAAATACGTTCTTTCGGATATGGAGTTCGATGATTTTTCCATTCTCACCGAACATTACGCGGCAGTGGTTCCCGACCGCGAAACGCCGGAAGAACGCGCCGCCCGCCTTGAAAAACGGAACGGAAATACAAACAAAAAAAGATAGAACGAAAAATAAAAGGCGTCGGTTACCCGACGCCTTTTCAGCGTTTAACGCGTGATTTACGCGACTTTTTACTTTTTGAATGCTTCTTCCACCGCAACGGCTACCGCAACGGTGGCGCCTACCATCGGGTTGTTGCCCATACCGATAAGCCCCATCATTTCAACGTGGGCGGGAACGGAAGAGGAGCCTGCGAACTGCGCGTCCGAATGCATTCTGCCCATGGTGTCGGTCATGCCGTAAGAGGAAGGGCCCGCCGCCATGTTATCGTGGTGAAGCGTACTGCCCGTGCCGCCGCCGGAAGCGACGGAGAAGTATTTGAAGCCGTTTTCGTTACACCATTTTTTATAGGTGCCGGCAACGGGGTGTTGGAAGCGAGTGGGGTTGGTTGAGTTGCCGGTTATGGAAACGCCCACTTTTTCAAGTTTCATTATTGCAACGCCTTCGGGAACGTTATCCGCGCCGTAGCATTTTACTGCCGCGCGCGGCCCGTCGGAATACGCCTTTTCGCTTACTACCGTAACCGTTTCGGTAAAGGGATCGAACTCCGTTTCAACGTAGGTGAAGCCGTTTATTCTGGAAATTATCATCGCGGCGTCTTTGCCGAGGCCGTTGAGGATAACGCGCAGGGGTTTGACCCTTACCTTATTTGCGTTAAGGGCTATTTTGATGGCGCCTTCCGCCGCGGCGAAAGATTCGTGACCGGCAAGGAAGCAGAAACATTCGGTTTCTTCGCTGAGCAGCATTTTGCCGAGGTTGCCGTGGCCGAGGCCGACCTTTCTGTTTTCCGCAACCGAACCGGGAATGCAGAAGGATTGAAGCCCTTCGCCTATCGCGGCGGCGGCGTCGGCGGCTTTGGTGCAGCCTTTCTTTATCGCTATTGCCGCGCCTACCGTGTAAGCCCAAACGGCGTTTTCAAAGCATATAGGCTGGGTTTCGCGCACTATCTTGTCGCAATCTATCCCTTTCGCAAGGGTAATCTCTTTACATTCTTCTACGGATTTTATGCCGTACGTCGAGAGAACGGCGTTTATTTTATCAATACGTCTTTCGTAACTTTCGAATAATGCCATGGTTTTATACCTCCTTACTCTTTGCGCGGGTCGATATACTTATAAGCCCCTTCGAACCTGCCGTAGTGGCCCATAGCCTTCTTGTACGCTTCGTTCGGCTCCATGCCTTTCTTTATAAAGTCGGTCATTTTGCCGAGGGAAACGAATTCGTAACCGATTATCTGCATATCTTCGTCAAGGGCGAGGCGGGTAACGTAACCTTCGGCCATTTCAAGGTATCTCGCGCCCTTTAATTTTGTGCCGTACATGGTGCCTACCTGCGAACGTAAACCTTTGCCGAGGTCTTCAAGCCCCGCGCCTACGGGCAGGCCGCCTTCGGAAAACGCCGACTGCGTTCTGCCGTAAACTATCTGCAGAAAAAGTTCGCGCATGGCGGTGTTTATCGCGTCGCACACAAGGTCGGTATTTAGGGCTTCGAGAATGGTCTTGCCCGGAAGTATTTCGGCTGCCATGGCGGCGGAATGCGTCATGCCGGAGCAGCCTATGGTCTCCACAAGGGCTTCCTCTATAACTCCGTTTTTAACGTTGAGCGAAAGTTTGCAGGCGCCCTGCTGCGGCGCGCACCAACCCACGCCGTGAGTCATGCCGGAAATATCCGTTATTTCCTTGGCCATTATCCACTTGCCTTCTTCGGGTATAGGGGCGGGGCCGTGCTTGGGGCCTTTCGCCACGCATACCATCTCTTCAACTTCGCGTGAATATTGCATAGTAATTGAATGTTCCTCCGATTTTATTTTTCGCAGAATATTATAACACAAATATAAATCCTTTGCAACTAAATGAAATATCCCGTTATCATTTATTATATTGCAGG
>JAFTDZ010000185.1 GCA_017453885.1 Clostridia bacterium | reverse complement strand
AGTCGGCGTTGCCCGGGCAGTCAACGTGAGCGTAGTGACGTTTGTCTGTCTGATACTCAACGTGAGCGGTGTTGATCGTTATACCTCTCGCTTTCTCTTCGGGAGCCTTATCGATCTCGTCGTACCTCATCTTGGCGGCTTGACCTTTGCAGGCCATAACCATCGTGATTGCGGCGGTAAGCGTAGTTTTGCCGTGGTCAACGTGGCCTATAGTACCAACGTTCACGTGCGGTTTACTTCTGTCAAATTTTGCTTTTGCCATAGTGTTTTGTTTCCTCCATTTACTATGATTATTTTTTTTATTTTTTTAGGAAAAACCGTGTTTAGCGGTTCCTGTCTCCTATAATTTTTTCTGCGACGCTCTTAGGCACTTCGTAATAGTGGCTGAACTGCATCGTGTACTGTCCGCGCCCCTGCGTTCTGCTGCGGAGATCCGTCGCGTAGCCGAACATTTCCGAAAGGGGAATGTTCGCGTTGATCACCTTGGAGCCGTTCCTGTCCTCCGTGCCGGTTATGTTGCCGCGGCGGGAAGAAACGTTGCCCATAAGGTCTCCGAAGTAATCTTCGGGGGTTACTATTTCCACCTTCATAATGGGTTCGAGAAGAACTGGCTTAGCCTTGGCGGCGCCGTCCTTAAACGCCATGGAACCGGCGATCTTGAACGCCATTTCGGACGAGTCGACCTCGTGATACGATCCGTCGTAAACGGTGGCTTTGAAATCGACCACTTCGTAACCGGCAAGTATGCCGTTCTTCGCGGCCTCCTCGATGCCCTTGTTGATAGGCTGAATGTATTCCTTGGGAATACTGCCGCCGACGGTTTCGTCCTCGAACTGATAGCCGCTGCCCGGTTCAAGAGGTTCAAGACGGATCTTACAATGACCGTATTGACCTTTACCGCCGGATTGCCTCTTGTACATGCCCTCGGCTTCGACTGCCTGACGGAACGTTTCTCTGTAAGCGACTTGCGGCTTGCCGACTTTCGCTTCAACCTTGAATTCGCGGAGAAGCCTGTCAACTATTATCTCGAGGTGAAGTTCGCCCATACCGGCGATTATCGTCTGCCCCGTTTCCTTATCGGTGTAGGTTTTGAAGGTGGGATCTTCCTCGGCTAGTTTGATGAGCGCGAGCGTCATCTTCTCTTGTCCCTGTTTGGTTTTAGGTTCGATAGCGACCTGAATAACGGGATCGGGGAATTCCATCTGTTCGAGAATTATGGGGTGCCTTTCGTCGCAGAGCGTGTCGCCGGTGGTGGTATCTTTAAGCCCCACTATCGCGCAAATATCGCCCGAATAAATTTCGGAGATCTCCTCGCGGTGGTTGGCGTGCATCTGCAAAAGCCTGCCCACTCTCTCTTTCTTCTGTTTTGTACTGTTGTAAACGTAAGATCCCGCGGAAAGCGTTCCCGAATAGGCGCGGAAAAACGCGAGTTTGCCTACGAACGGATCCGCCATTATCTTGAACGCGAGGCCGGAAAAAGGTTCTTCGTCCGAAGTTTTTCTCTCCTCTTCCTCACCCTTCGGGTTGACGCCCTTGACGTGATCCACGTCGAGCGGGGAAGGAAGGTAATCTACTATCGCGTCGAGAAGGAGTTGAACGCCCTTGTTGCGGTAACTCGATCCGCACAAAACGAGCGTGCACTTCATTCCTATAGTGGCTTTGCGGAGCCCCGCTTTTATCTCGTCGATGGTAAGTTCGCCCGTTTCGAAGAACTTTTCGATAAGTTCGTCGTCCTGTTCGGCGGCGAGTTCGACGAGTTGCTGGCGGGCTTCGGTAGCCTCCTCGAGCATATCCGCGGGTATATCGGTTATTTCGATCTCCTTTCCGAGATCGTCTTTGTAAATTTCCGCCTTGAATTCGACGAGGTCGATTATCCCCTTGAAGGTATCTTCCTTGCCGATAGGCAAAGCGAGCGGTATCGCGTTCGTT
>JAFTDZ010000184.1 GCA_017453885.1 Clostridia bacterium | reverse complement strand
GTATCCTGCAAACGGATACCTCGTAACGAGCCACCCTGCAAATTTCGGCTTATATAATCCTATTATACGCAACGGCGTTGAGGGAGAAAGAATCATAAGCAAAGAGGTAGTTCGCGATGCCGACGCTTCCGGCGCGGATAAAACGCTCTTCGAACTTTCCGGAACAATGAAATATATGAACTTCGGCGCGAACAGTCAGGTGAGATTCCTCGCGGTTCCCGCAGATAAGCCCGACGCAAAGTGGAGTGATGAAGGCGTAAGTTGTATAGCGCTTCTTAACGGTCAGTCCAAAGGTTATTACAGCGGCGTCGATATGTATCCGGGCGGAGTTGTCGGAGGACTTGTAAAGGACGGAATTGAGCATTTCGTTAAGTTCTTAGGCTTAAAACTCGCCGCCGGCGGATACAGCGTTCAACTCTGGATAGACGGAGGAATATTCGGCGGCTGGGCTATGGAAAATCTTGCCGACACCAGAATCGCCGTGGAATTTATCACCGCCGAAGGCGAATCCACTGTAGTAGGTTTCCGCAAGAACCTCACGCTGTCTATACCCGATTGCGTTGCGGACGGCGAAGATCTCGCCCTCAACTTCAATTCCTATCCCGAAACGGAAAATACGTTCTATTTAGACGGTGAAAAATGGTATTCTTTCGCCACGCCTTCTTCACAGACGGCAAATGCCGAGGACGTAAAAGGCTTCCATATCGTTGACGGATACCTCTATCTCGAAGGGACTTCCGATACTACCATGCTTGCCCCCAAGAAGCCCTACGGGGATTTCGTTCTCGAGTTCGATTATTACGACGCGTTAGAAAAACCCGCTCTCGTTCCAAGTTGGACGCCGGGATACAGCCCCTTGGGCGTATGCTTCGGCAGAAGCGGTTACAATGTGAACTGGGTGGAAAAATACGCCGTTATGATTTATCCCGATCAGTTCTCCGTACAGAGTTTCAATAACGGAGTTTTCGCCGGGGCTACGAGCCTTAACGCGTCGACCGCCGGCGAGTGGAAGAGGATAAAAATGACCGTGATAGCCGACAAGTTGAGTATCTATATGCTCGCTATCGAAAACGGAAAAACTTATACCGATTATACGGCTGAAGATTACGCGTTTGTCGGAGAAGTTCAATTGAGCAATGCCTTCGGTTACGTTTGCTTCTCCACAACCGAAGCGGGCTATTTCAAACTCGATAATATAAGAATAACAAATATCGACGCTTCTTCCGCAAAAGCGTCCTTCACGGATAACGCCCCCATAGCAAACAGTTACGTTAAAGTAAACTTCACCGTCAACTCTTCCGACGAAACGAAAGGAACCGTTACCGGCGGCGCCGAAAACGTTCTTGTGGGTACGGAATTGACCGTTACTGCAACGCCTGCCGAACACAATAATTTCGTTGGTTGGAAGGACGAAAGCGGCAACACCGTTTCCACCGAGGCAACGTATGTGCATAAAGTGCTCGGCGAAACCACTCTTACAGCGCATTTTGAAACGGAAAAAGTAAATATCGTTAAAGTGTATGATGCCGAAAAGGGTATAGTAAACGGTCTTACCGTAGCGGATTACGGAACGGAAGTTACCCTCACGGCGATCGCCGCTACAAATTATCGGTTCACAGGCTGGAAGATAAACGGCGAAATAGCGGAAACTTCCGCAACGTACACGTTTACCGCAACCGAGGATATTGAAATCGAAGCGGTATTCGAAATAATAACCTACACCGTAACCGCAAGCGGCGAAAACGGCACCGTAACCGGCGCGGGCGAATATAATGCCGGCGCAGAATGCACCTTGACGGCAACCGCCGCCGAAGGCTATGAATTCGTGAAGTGGGTGATCGGCGACGAAGAAGTTTCAACGAACGCGACTTACGCGTTCACCGTGACCGGCGACGTTACTTTGACCGCCGTATTCGAAGAGATCGAAGCGATCACCTACACAGTAACGGCAAGCGGCGAAAACGGCACCGTAACCGGCGCGGGCGAATATAATTCCGGCGCAGAATGCACCTTGACGGCAACCGCCGCCGAAGGCTATGAATTCGTGAAGTGGGCGATCGGCGACGAAGAAGTTTCAACGAACGCGACTTACACGTTCACCGTGACCGGCGACGTTACTTTGACCGCCGTATTCGAAAAGACGCCCGAAGAAAGTTCTTCCGGTACCGGCGACACGGAAAGCGACGGCAATTCGGAAGTTGAACAGAGCAGTTCGTCCGTAGGCTGTATGTCTTCGGTGAGCGGATCGTCGATGGCGGCGTTTGCCGTTCTCGCAGCGTTATCCGCCGGCGTCTGCTTCATTCGCAAAAAAGAAAACGACAGATAAAAAACGCTTATTGTCAGAACCACGGGAGTAATTTTTCTTCCGTGGTTTTGGCAAAGACGGTGAAATTATGAAAACGAAAATATATGTTGTTCCGAGTACTCATTGGGACAGAGAATGGATTCTTCCGTTTGAGAAATTCCGTTATAAACTCGTCAGAACTATTGACGGGTTGCTCGATATTCTCGAAAATAACCCCGATTATAAATATTTCCATTTCGACGGGCAGACCACTGTCATATCGGATTATACGGAAATACGCCCCGAAAACAAGGAAAGACTTCTGAAACTCATTCGCGAAAAGCGGATACTTATCGGGCCTTTCCGCAATATGCTCGATTGCCTGTTGCCTTCGGGCGAGGCGATAACCAGGAATTTACAATCCGGTTTGAAAGACTGTATGGAGTGGGGAACGGAACCGCACAAACTCGGCTACACTTGCGACGTTTTCGGGCAAAACGCCCAGATGCCGCAGATATACCGCAATTTCGGCATAAGTTCATGCCTTTTGCTTCGCGGGAGAGAGGGCTACGAGGACGATAAGTTTATCTGGCGCGGAGCCGACGGAAGCGAGGTCCTCGCGCACCGCGCGGATCCCGATTATTCATATGCGGATTTCTATCTGATCGCCCGTTGGCCGGATCAGATAAGCGGCGGCGCGGATTATGAAAGGATGGCGGCAGATCTCAAAAAACATCTTGATGAAAACAGAAACAGGATGAAAGGCGGTTGCCATTTTATGATAGACGGGTATGACAATCTCGAACCGGAAGGAAGGCTTACGGAATTTCTCGCTTATCTGAACGGTCGCCCGACCGATTACGAGTTTATATTTTCGGATTTTAACGATTACAACGCCGAATGTAAAAAATATTACGGCTCGTTATCCTTGCACGAGGGAGTTATCTATTCTTCGTCAAAAGAGGGAACGGGCAGTTTTTTAATGAAAAACGTGGCTTCTTCCATGGTCCATCTCAAACAGATGAATATGGCGGCGGAAGATAAATTGTGCGTGGTCGCCGAGCCTTTGGACCTTTTTACCGAGTTGGTGAGAAAGGATGGGGATGAAGGATATTATCCCGTAAAAAACAAGGCGGATTTCTTTAATTACGCCTGGGCAAAACTCGTTTCCAACCAACCGCACGATTCACTCGGCGGAACGTGTTGTTCGGCCGCTCATTCCGATAACGAAAACGATTATAAAAGAGCAAACGAAACGATCGAAGCCGCGCTGGAAGATTCGCTTGGCGAACTTGCCCGTAACGTAAACACGGGCGATAACGGTAAAGACGGATATTTTATTGTTTACAACCCGTGCGAAACCGATTTCGAAGGCGTTGCCGAAGTTTCGTTCAAAGTAAAGAGCGGAACGGATTTCGCGTCTTCCGAAATACGCGATTCATCCGGTAATTTACTCGCATTTACCGTTCTGGAGAAAACTTCCGCAACCGAGCAGATCGCGCCCTATAAAAGGATGGCAGAGTATATCGCTTACGATATTTACAAAACGGCAATTCCGTTGAAACTCAAAGCGTTTTCGTATGAAGTCCTCAATTTCAAAGCGCCGGTATTCGAGAGGAATTTCGAAAAGGGAGAATGGAAATTTTCACGCTTCGACAAAGTGAGGAAAGATTATTCTTCTATGCGCGTAGGACTGAACGAATTTGACAACGGCGTGCTTTACGTTTCTTTCAATGCGGACGGCAGCCTTAACGTAACCGATAAAACTACCGGAAAAACTTATGAAAAACTGTTTGTGTTCGAAGACGATTCGGACGTGGGCGAGGGCTGGAACCGCATAAGTACCCGCGTGGACGAGCGCGTTTCGACCGCCGTGGGCAGCGCGCGGTTTTCGGTTATAAACGACGACGAAAGAATCGCCCGTTTCCGCGTAAGGCACAAACTTTTGCTGCCCGAATGCGAGGACGACGCCTTCGAGAGAAAAGGAGATCTTAAAGAACAGGAGATCGACGTGGTTTACACGTTAAAGAGAGGATCCGGACGCATAGAGTGCGAGGCGGAATTGTTCAACGACGTTGACAATCACCGTTTGAGAGTGGCTATACCCACAGGAATAAAAGCGGATTCTTTCCATACCGCGATGCCCTACGGAATGCAGGAATGGCCCGTTGAAAGGGGCGATCACGCGTACGATATCGAACAATTTTCGCCCGTGGTCCCCGGGCAAGGAGTTTGCACTCTTTCGGATTCCGAAAACACGGTTTCGGTATATACCAAGGGTTTGTACGAATTTGAGGTTTCCGACAGGGCCGACAGGAGCGTTTATATAACTTTATTCAGGGCTTTCCCGAAGGAAACGTTTTTCCTCAAAAGCCAAACGGCAAGGATGAAAAGGATTATGAAGTTTCAATTTGCCGTAGATTTCGGCAAGGGAAAACTATCCGATATTTACAAGAGAGCGAAGGCATACAGAAGCGGCATCGTTTCACGTATCGCAACGGGTGAAAGAGGTATTCTCGGTTGCAAATTCGCATTCGCGGAAATAGAGGGCGGCGCCGTTTTGTCCTCCGTCAGAAAAAGCGACCTTATAACGGGTAAACCTACCCTGCGCATTTTCGACGTTGACGGCGGGTGTTCCGGCAGTATAAGTTTTGCGACGAAAGTAAAAAGGGCGTTCAGGGTAAAAATGAACGGAGAAATAATAAAAGAAGAAAAAATATCCGACGGCAAAATCTCCTATTGTCTGAAAAAGAACGAGATAGTTACCTGGCAATTGGAATTCTGACGCGGAGGGACATTATGTTGATCGAAAAAAACGGATACAGACTTCATCTTGACGAAAGCAAAAAAGAAGTAGGAAAAATAGAAATTACGGTGAACGGCAAAGTTATTCCGCTGTTTTTGTCGGTAAGCGAATTCGGGTTCGGCGATTATTTTATTACCGATTATATGGAAGCGGATTATAACGGAAACGTTTTCGTAATACGATACAAACGGGAAAACATAGAGGCCGAAAGCGTTATAAGGCTCACGAAAAAAGGTATTTTCAGGTGCCAGCGCTATCAGGTAAAGAAGGATTTTACCGGAAGCATAGGTCCGCGTTTTTCGCTTGCGGATAAAAACGTTTTATATACCTATCCGCTGCGCGTTTACGAACGCCCCGTGAATTCGGTGAGAAACATAAGGAACGATTACCTTTGGGCTTTACCGCTGCCCGCGCATATTATCCACGGAAACGGCTACGTGGCAACTTATTTTATCGACCGCGAAAACGGCGTCGGCACGTGTGATTTCAGAAACGAAAACGGCGACGTATCCCTCGGTTTTCACTTTCCCGATTGCACCGCGCAGGATGAAGTTATTCTTCCTTTTTCCGAAACGAAAACGCCGTCGGTTCGTCAATTCAAGGCGGGGGAAAGTTTCTTTTTTAAGGAATACATTATGTATTCTCCTTTGCAAAGCGGCGAAAATGCCGTTCTTAAGGCGGAAAAACTCATTTCTTCAATTCTTTTGAAGAGAAAAAAGGCGCCCGATTACGCCGCCGCAGCCGAAGGGATAGCGTTCTATTTCGATAATAACGACCTGTGGAATCCGAACGCACTTGCGGAAGGGAAAGGCTGGTATCGCAATATGTGGAAACACACGCACGGCGGAGTTCCGGTAAAAGATTTTTATTACGATTTGGGCTGGGGCGAAGGTTACGGCGCCATAACCGTTTCCGCGCTGACGCGTTACGACGTGAATAACGGAACAGACGTTTTCCGGGAAAAAATACGGGAAATGACGTTAAACGCCGATATGTTTCTGCGCGATGGAAAGGAGAGAGGGGCGTATTACGACAGGTATATAAAAGCGGGGGATTATACCCTTCTCGGCAAAAAAGCCGAGGGCGGCGGGTGCGATTTTCTCGGTATTAAAAGGATCTGGACGCACAGCCTCGGAATGGTTGGGTATCAGTTTGCGAAACTGTACGAAGAAGTTACCGGATACGATCCGGAAGTGAGAGACGAATGGTTGAGGATAGCAACGGATATAGCCGCGTTTCTTCTTTCCAAACGCAAGGAAAACGGAGATATACAGGACGGATTCGATGAAACTAACGGCGAGGCAAACAAAAAGAAACACAGGATACCCGCGCGCGTGATAGTATGCGGGCTGTTCTGTTCGCTTTACCGTATTACGGGCGATAAAGAATATATTTCCGCAAGCATGAAACTTGCTAAGGCCGCCTGCCCGGAAATAGAAAAATACGAGTTCTACAACCAGATGCTCGACGGGCACGTGGACGTGATAAACGGAGAAATAGTAAATTCCGGCACGTGCGAGAGCGACGAAATATACGATTCCGAAAACGCCTGTTACGCATTCGTCGGATTGAGCGAACTTTTCGGTGAAACGAAAGATCGTACGAACCTTAAACTCTGCGAGAATTGCGCGGCGTATTTTATAAGTTGGATGTATTTTTACGATATCCCCACGGGCGCGAACGGATATTCGAGAGGCGCCACTACTTGCAGAATGCCCGATTTCCCGTTATGTTACATAGGCGCGGGGAATTTTGCCTACCGCGCGTTGAGAAAATTAGGCGACCTTACGGGCGAAAAACTGTACGGCGCGATTGCGGACGAGTTTCTGTCCGTTTCGGCAAAATATCAATGGAACGATCCTTCCGTAAAATGGCACGGCGGGGTTGTCCATGCCGTTTATCAGGTCAACGGTAAACATTGGGGGCCGGATATAGAAGGTCAGATGGATACCGGAATGACGAGCGGCACAACTTTAATGAATTTGGAAGACTATTTGAAATATGGAAAATAAAAGATATAAATACGCCGTGATTTTGGCTAATCACTGGAGTTTTACGGGTATCGGGTGGCAACTCGGCATAGAATCGTGCAGGGCTTCCGTTGAGGACAGTTTGAATCTTGCCGATAAAGATCCCGCCGTAAAAGTGTGCATCAATCTCGACGCGAGGGCTTACGCGGCTATCCGCAAATATTACCCCGAAACCGCCGACAGGCTCTCAAAATATCTTAAAGAGGGAAAAACGGAGATAGTAGGCGGCACGTACGGCCAACCCATGGGTTCTATGATGGGCAACGAATCCGTTATCAGGCAAATTACCGAGGGGAGAAAAGCCGTTAAAGAAGCCGTGGGATACGATATGGTATCTTTCCTCGAAGAGGAAGAATTCACGTTTCCGCAACTGCCGCAAATTCTCGTGAAAAGCGGATATAAATACGCCAGCCTTGCCCAATGCGATACCTGGGGCAAAGTGGGCGTTCCGGTAATGAACGAAACTTCCGTAAATTGGACGGGTAAAGACGGCAGCGCCATACCTTCCGTAACAAAATCCCCGCTGTATTTCCATCCGCCGGCAGTCACCGAGGACGTGAACGGGCTTTTGTCGGAAAAAGGCAGAGAAAAACTCGAAACAATGAAAAAATATTCCGCATATCCCGCCGTTACCGTGTGGACGGAGTTCGGCTGGGAATCCATGTCGGAACATAATATAAACAAATTTCATTTTGAAAATTACGAAAATCTGAAAAATACCGACGACGTAGATTTCGTTACCATAAAGGAGTATTTCGAAAAGCGGAAAGAAACGGATGATAAGTCCGTTTATATCGCGTACGACGATTTCAATAAACTCCTTCCCTGGGGCGTTGGGGCGGATCAGATCCGCCGGTTTGACAGGGTTGCCGAATACAGGCTTTTACTCGCGGAAAAACTCAACGTTATGGCGTGGTTATCCGGTAAACCCGATAGATCCGACGAAATAAACGATGCGTGGAAAGATCTTCTCATAAGTCAGAGTCACGACGTAAGTTTGTGCGAATACAGCAGATGGGGCGGCGGAGTTATGCCCGATGAAAACAGAGCGGAAGAATTTTACGGCCAGCAATGGGGCGCCATCGGATACAGGCATCTCGATAATTCGTTGAATGCCGCAAAGCGCCTTACGGAAAATCTTTCGGCGGCGGTCGGTTCGGAAGAAAACGTTCCGTTCGATTACGAAAAAGCGATTGTTGTATATAATATGTCGCAATACGAAGGGAAGGGAGAATACCATACCGGCAGAATATATCTCGGTGAGGACGTTTTCGATACGGAAGTGAGGGATTCCGAAGGCAACCCCGTTCCTTATAACACTCTCAATTCTTACAGAAGGGAGAACGGAAGCCTGTATTATACGGAACTTGTGATAGAATCAAACGGCGTTCCGCCTTTCGGCGTGAAGTCTTATTATGTGTGTAAAGGCGCGGGATCGGAAGCAAAGGGCAGCCTTATTAAAGAAAACGAACGTTGTTTTACGCTTGAAAACGGCAAAATTTCCGCCGCGATAGATAAAACGACGGGTTACCTCACTTCACTCGTTTGCAAGGAAACGGGCGAAAATACCGTGGGAAAGGGAACTTTCCGTTTCCACGGCGAGCCGAGCGACGTTTACCCTCTGTGGACAAAGGACGTAAAGATACCGTATCTTTCTTCATCCGACGCCGAAGTAGCGGTAACCGTAAAAAAAGTTTTCGATACCGCAAAATACGCAAAAATAGTAAGCGAGTTCAGACATAGGCAGTTTTTCTATTTCGTAACGTACGAACTTGCCGACATGAGCGACGGGATAGACGTCAAATGCCGCCTTAAAATATATATTCCGCCTAAAGCGGCGGAAGGAAAAATCAACGGTTGGCAATTGCCCCTTGAAATTACGGACGGATATAAAATAGATTTCGACGTTGAATTAAATAACGCCCGTTATTATGCGGACGCCCCGTTCGAAATAACCCAAACGAACAAAACGGGTTTTCACGCTACGCATTTTGTGGATATTGCGGGCGATAAGACCGGTCTTACCGTGATTCACGGCGGCAACCAGTATTTCAAAAGGACGGGAAATGGTATTGAGAACCTAATTCACAGGGAATGGGAATCTCATTTTACCGCCGAAGTGGATTGGTTGCACTATACGGAATTTACGTACACGCTCATTCCGCACGCCGCGCCGAAATCCTATCCGGAAGTATTTGCGCTTACCTACGGGCACATTTGCAAGCCGTTCGTATCCGTTTGCGAAAAAGGTAAATATGACCGCGGATTTATAAACGCGGAAGGGTGCGCCGTTTCTTCGATGAGAAAAACGGATAAGGGGATAGAAGTCAGGGTGTTCAACCCGTCCGACGGCAAAGCCGCAATAAAAATTTCCCCGCGTTTTGATTTTGAAAACGTTTATATAACCGATTTGAACGGCGAAATACAGAGTAAACAGCGTTCGAGCGGCGCGTTTATTTATGAAATGACGCCGTGGGAGATACTTACCGTATTATTCGCGTAAACAAAAAGCCTTTCCGTAAAAGTCATTTACGGAAAGGCTTTTTTACCGTGTAATTATAAGCGTAACTATTTCAAACGGTTTCAAAGTATATCTGAAAGCGTTTTCTTCTTTTTCAACTTCCGAAATAATATCTCCGTTAAGTTTGACAGAGCGGCAGCGTGAATAACCTTCGGCGCAAATATCCACGTTGCTTTTTTTGCCGCAAGTTTCCGTAAAGCAAACGGAAAAGCCTTCTTCCGTTTCCCGCAAATAGACCATTATCACTCCTTCCGGCTTATTGCAGTATGAAAATAAACTTTTATACGGGGGAAGCGTGTTGCGCTCGTCTGCTCTTGCGTAGTCGGATAAATAAATTCTCTGTTCGGATAGCGTTATGTTTTCTTCGGATGGCGTATCGAAAATAATGGAATAACATAGTTCGTGTTTACCTTCGGCCTCTATATCGTCGTTTATGTCTTCTTCCCAGGTGTCGGCCTTTCTTATTATCGAATTGAGAAGTATTATGCCTAAGGTGTTGCGTTCGGTATCGCACAGAAAATATCTGTCGGTATTTTCCCGCAGTATAGTTACGGGTTTTCCGGAAAGCGAGGAGGAGACGTATCGCTTGGCGTAAATAACGCCTTTCCTGCGGCGGTGGGCGAAATATTTTCCGAAAGCCCCGTCGGAATATTCGCGAGCGACGTTTACCTTATCTGTCGCAAACGGAATATCGCATTTTACCGCGGATAAATCGTCCGCAGGCACGCTTGCAAAGAGGAAAGCGTTCGCTTTTTTCCAGTTTACCGATATGCGGAAAGACAATTTTTCCGCACCTTTTTCGGCGTAAATATTCTGTACCAGATCAAGATTTCCCGTTTTGCCGTAAAGGTTGAGATCGAGGATATTTTCGTCTGCCCTTATTATTTTATAACGGGTAAATTTCGCGTCGGAAAACTCGTTGGTTTCGGTTTCCGCCCAACTTCCGTGGTAAGCGTAATTTTTTAGCGTAACGCCGTTGAACGGTCGCCCGCCCGAAAACAAACCGTTTACGGAAACGAGGTCGCCGTTTTTGAAAATAAGATCGTATCCTCCGCCGCTTACCGTCAATTCCGGAACGATCTTTTTGACCGTTACGTGTTGTTTTGGCTCAACGTGTTTGCCGAACAGCCCGCGAACGTCGCCTTTTTCCGCCCTTATCGTGTTATAGCCGTATGCGGGAAGATAAATTCTGCAAACCAAAACGTATTCCCAAGTGTTCAGATAATCATGTTTTCCCTTGACGAAGAAGTTTACTTTTTCGCCTCTTCCGTCCGAAAGGCTCAATTTTTCGATATCGGTGCACGGAACGGTTACGGTAACGTTCCGGTAACCCTCGAATTGCGTGTCGTTAAAAACCGTTTTCAGGTTGTTTTCGCCGGCGTTTATCTTTTTGGCTATTTCGTCGTGGATCTTTGAAATATATCTTTCCGTTTTGTATATAAGATTTTCCAGCGAAGCGCGTATTTTTATGTAGTCCTCGGTAAAAAGCCATTGAGTTGCGTGCGAACAGGCGGTGAGAAGCGTTTTCCAATCGTCCTCGAAGTCGCGCAACAGGTTTATTCCCGCTCTTTTTGCGAAATATTGCCATCTTTCAGCCGTAACGAGCAGTTCGTCGGCACGTATCCGCATGGGGACGAATCCCTTTTCTCCGTTAAGGGAAATATTATAAGATACGTCGGAGCAATCTATCGTGCCGCGTATCGTTTTCAATTTGTCTTTACGGGAATTCAATTCATCCGCAAATTCCCTCGGAGAAGAAATTTTTACCGATTTTGCGCAACCGTTTTTGCAAAGGTTTATTATTTTGGGAATATCAACGTCGTAAACTTTTCCGTCGTTGTTTGCCTGGTTGGTTATGAAGGGGGGAACGTCGTCGCACCCGCAACTTAGCCATACAAGGTCGGTATCCGAAAATTTCAAACAATTTTCGGCGTTGTCAAACAGATATTTTTCCGCTTCTTCGCGGGTGTTTACGTTTTCCGTGCCCTGTCTGTCAAAACAACTGTAATCTCCGCGTACAACGCAAATTCTACTTCCGTCAAATCCTTCCCATATGAAACTCGACGGAATGTTTTTTGCGTCCATAACGTCGTTCGGGCGATATACTTTATATAAATCGTAACCGTATTGCGAAAGGATCTGCGGAACCTGCGCATGGCCGAGCGCCACGTCTATTTCTTCCGAATAAACGTTACATACAGCGTAACTCAAAATTTTTCGCCCGGTTTCAAAGTTTTTAAGATACGTCGCTTCGCCAACCATATTCGGTCTTATGTTTGCGTATGCCCCGGTAAAGTTGATTTTACCGCTTTCGATATACTTTTTGAACTGCGTTTCTTTTTCGGGGTATTTTTCGAAAAGCGTTTCGAGTTGCGCTCTGTAACAATCGAAATACCAGCGGAATTCCGGCATGGAACGGGCGTAGTCCATAACGCTGTCGAATATCTGCTTATATCTGTTTTCGTGCCAGAAACGCGTGTGCAGCGCCGCATAGTCGCAATGGGCGTATGGCAATATGCGTATATTTTTTCCTTCAAGCAATTTTTCGTATTCTTTCATGGCAAAACCTTTTATTTGAGTATATCATATTATTATCTGTATTTCAATACTAAAATACGGTTTATATAAATATGGTAAAAAAAGAATACGAAAAGGTAAAAATAAAACAAATTTTAATTTGTTCGGAATATTTTAGCGAAACTTGAATTTTACAGCGGATCGCTCAACTTTATTCAGGATAGAAACCAACGGCAGGTCGAACCGCTTATGCTCCGTGTAATTCTGCCTTGTCGTTAAAATTGTTGCCGATAGTGAAAAATATTATTGACACGGGCTGTCGGATTTTGTTATACTCTATATCGGGTTTCGTCGCGTTGAGCAGCGTATTTTGTAAAGCCGGTTGAAGGAAAATTTCGATATTATCGTTCTGTAAAAAACTCGCCGGTACGCGTCGGCGATAAAAACGGAGTTAAAAGGTATGGAAATAAAGGAAAGTCTTAAAATTTTTTGTGAAAAACCTTGTTCTTGCGGGAAAAAGCATGTTTTGCCCGTGTCGGATATATTTATCGGCAACGGGGCGATACAAAGGATAACGGACGTCGTAGCCGCATACGGCGCGAAAAAGGCGGCGGTGCTTTCGGATAAAAACACCTTCGATGCGGCGGGCGAAAAGGTTTGCGGTATTTTGCGGAATTCTGGAACCGAATATAAAAACGTGATTTTGTCGGACGGAAAATTGTTTCCGGACGAGAGAGCCGTAGGCAAAGCGGCGATGCTCACGGGCGGCGACTGCGATATGGTTATAAGCGTAGGTTCGGGAGTAGTAAACGATATAGGGAAGATAATTTCCGCCCTTACGAAAACCCCTTACGTTATAGTTGCGACCGCCCCGTCGATGGACGGATACGCTTCGGCAACTTCTTCTATGGATATAGACGGACTGAAAGTTTCCCTGCCGAGCAAGTGCCCGGACGTGATAATAGGGGACATCGACGTATTGAAAAACGCGCCCGTCAGAATGTTGCAGGCGGGCATAGGCGATATGCTGGCGAAATATATCAGCATAGCGGAGTGGCGTATTTCGCACGAAATAACGGGCGAATACTATTGCGAGAGGGTTGCCGACCTTGTGAGGAAGGCGCTGAAACGTTGCGTGGACAATGCGGCCGGACTTCTGAAAAGAGATGACGAAGCGGTAAGGTCGGTATTCGAGGGGTTGGTCGTCAGCGGCGTGGCTATGGCGTTTGCCGGAGTATCGAGGCCGGCGAGCGGTGTGGAGCATTATTTTTCGCATATATGGGATATGCGCGGACTTGAATTCGGCACGAAAACCGATCTTCACGGAATACAATGCGCCGTTGCTACTTCCGTTGCCGCGGGGCTTTACGAGAAAGTTAAACTTCTTTCGCCGGACAGGGAAAAGGCGTTGAAATACGTAAAGGCTTTCGATTACGATAAACACGCCGAAAAGTTGCGGGAGTTTATCGGCAAGGGAGCCGACGCGATGATAGCGAACGAAAAGACCGAAAGGAAGTACGACGCGGCAAAACACGCCGCAAGGCTCGAGGCGATTTTGGGTAAATGGAAGGATATAATTTCCATCATAGAGGAAGAAATACCCCTTAAATCGCAGATAAACGGCATATTAGGCAAGATAGGCGCGCCTGAAACGATCGAGGAACTCGGCATAGAAGGCGATATATATAGGGTGTTCGGGTTTACCAAAGACATAAGGGACAAATACGTTCTATCCCGCTTGCTTTGGGATCTGGGAGAGACGGAAAACGTTTTCCGTTCTTAATAATTTCGCAATTTATTTTCCGATGTTGTTATAGCGAAGTCAAACAGCATAATTTCAAAAAAGAAAAACCGTCTTTAATGTGAGATAAAGGCGGTTTTTACTTTTTAACGACGCTTTTTGAAGCGAAAAAATCCACCGGCGGGGGAAGCTTGCGCGGGCGGCGTATCGTACAGTATTCAAAGGTCGTAAATCGGGTACAAATAACCTGTGTATTGTGTAAAATTTTAATTTTGTTGTGAAAATAGATATTGACAACGTTCGTTTTATGGGTTAAAATCAAATTGCGATCCGGCAGAGGGATCCATTTATCGAAACAGGAGGATTATTATGAAAAGGTTACTTCTAATTATCATCGCTTTGACAGTTGCGTTCGGTTGCGTCGGATGCGCCAAGAGCAAAACGAAAATCGACGAAGAAAAAACCCTTCGCATCTGGTCGGCGCCGCCGCTCGGCGGAGATTACAGCAGGCTTGCCAACGCCGCGGAGTTGGATTATCCGTCAATGTATTCGCAGTTTTATACGAAATACGTTTTCGAAGAATTCAAAAAGATTTATCCCGACGTAAATATCGCCTACGAACCGATGGGTTGGGCGGAATCACTCAATCAGAAACTTATGCTTTCGGCAAATTCCGTTCAGCCGGATATCGTCGGCATGGAATCATACACGCAAAACCTTATAAATATGGACTTTTTAAGCCCCGTTGAGTGGAGCGGCGAGGTGTATAACAATTTTCTTCCGTTCACGCTCGAATCTTCCATGCGGGACGGAAAGTTGTACGCCACCCCCATATACACCAACATTTTCACGTTTATGTATAACGAAAACCTTATGATAGAGGCGGGTTGCCCTATAGAAATAAACGAGCAGGGCGAAACCGAACTGGTTGTGCCCGCAACCTGGGCAGAGGTGTTATACTGCTGTGAAAAAGTAAACGATCATTTCAAGAAAAACAGCGATCTTTACGACGATTCTTACGGCGCTTACGTAATAAATAACGAAAAGGGCATAGCGGCGGGACTTCGCGGAGAGTTTTATCTTCAGTCCGCAGGCGGCTCTATGATAAAGGAAGGCGCGCTTCAAAAATCGATCACCGCTTCGGAGATAGATATAGACACCGAGAAAAACGTTGACGGATTTACGCTTATGGATAAACTGTATAAATACGCTCCTTACGGCGCTTACGTTTTGGGCGAAGGCGACGTAGCCGCCAAAATTCTCAACGGCATGGTGGCGATGACCGTCGATATACCGGCCTGGCTTTGCAACAGCATGGCCGCAGGCGTAAATATCAAAACGGCGTCGGTACCTGTGTTTACTTACGATTCTGAAGGTAAAGCGATGCTCGAACCTTACGCTTACGGCGTAGGGAACAGAGACGGCGTGGATAACGGTACCGTAAAGGGAAAAGAGGCGAACGTGGCTATAGGTAACGTATCTTTTGCGATAACCAAAAAATCAACGAAGAAAGAGATGGCGCAGAAATTTATAGAAATATGCCTTTCCGACGAGGCGCAGGCGTATCTGCTCGGGTTATACTACCGTTCGCCTTCCACGAAAAGCGGTTTGGCGTACGTTCTCGACGACGTGAAGATGCAAGGGCTTAAAACGGCGATACCCGAATACGGCGATTACGCGTACAGACAATCATCAACGGTCCTGAAAACGCTCAAAAATTCCATCGAAGACGAATTGAGAGCGGTGGACGGTCAGATAGAAGTTGCCGGCGGCGTGGCGTGCTTTTCCAAAAACATAATGAGTTGCTGGACTTATTACGAAACGTTCATGCGCAAGATATATAAAGACAGGGCGGACGACGCCGCCTTGCGCGCAGGCCTCAAAGAACTTTCCGACAGCCTTAAAAGGGATCTTAAATAATGGTTACCGCATCGAAAAAACGTCGGGGAATAGAAGCGATAAAGAAAGGCGAAAACAGGTTTGCCTGGGCGGTAATGGCGCCGATGCTCGTGTATTTCACCGTATTTACCATGTTGCCGGTAATATTCGTTATAATAATAGGGTTTACCGACTGGAACGGATTTTACCTGAACGACATCCGCTTCATAGGTTTCGATAATTTCACCCGTATATTTACCGATACGCGGTATCTGAAACTATTTCTCAACACCCTTATTTTCGGCGTTTCCATACTCGCTTTGACCATAATTTTCGGCTTTTTGATGGCCCAACTTATGGTTAAGGATATTTTTCTCAAAGGTTTCAACAGAGCGGCGTGGTATATTCCGGGCATAATATCTTTTGCCGTAATATCCGATATAGTTGCCAATATGCTCACGCCGGACGGGATACTCAATCAGATACTTCTCGGCATGGGGCTTTCCCGCCGCGAATGGTTCGGCGAAGCGTTCTGGATGTATTTTTTCATAATACTTCTGAGCGTGTGGCGCGGGCTGGGCGGAACGATGCTTCTTTTCATGGCGGGGCTGAATTCCATACCCGAAGATCTTTACGAGTACGGCAAAATAGAGGGGGCTAACGCCTTTCAGCGGCTCTGGTATATCACCTTGCCGATGATAAAACCTATATTTATGTTCAACCTTATAACGAGCATGATAGGCATGTTCAATATATTCGAGCCCATACAACTTATATCGCAAGGGCGCCCCGAAGGAAAAACCAGCGTGCTTATGTATGAAATTTACAATAAGGCTTTCGCCGATTTCAATATGGGCATGAGTTGCGCTTTATCCGTTCTGGTAATGATAATAGTGCTTGTCCTTTCGGCAATAAACCTGAAATACAGCGATTTGCAGGATCTTAAGTAAGGGGGAACGGTAATGACGAGAACATCGAAGAACAGAATTACCCGTAAGATCGTTCTGAGCGTTATCCTCTTTGCAAGCAGCGTGATAATGCTTTACCCGCTTGTGTATATGCTTCTCGGCGCGCTGGCGGATAACGATCAGATGTACCTGAACGCAAGTTTTCTGCCAAAGCCGTATTTCACAGCCGACAGAATAAAAAATTTCACCATCGTTTTCGAGGCGGATGACTTTACGCAATCGATATTTATAACGTTTGCGAGAATAGGATTTTACGCCGTGATAAACGTTTTGTTTTCCACTATGGCGGGGTATATTTTTTCCAAGATGGAATTCAAAGGCAAAAAGATAGTGTTTTTATACCTTATGTCTTCCATGATGATACCGGGCGTGGCGGTAATGGTGCCGTCCTATATATTGCTGAACCGTTTTCCGCTCGTGGGCGGCAACGATATTTTAGGCGCGGGCGGTATGGGCTTCCGCGATAATCCCGCGGTGCTTTTCGTAACCGGCTGGGTGCCCGTATATAATATGTTCCTTATGCGGCAGAGTTTCAATTCTTTCGGCAGCGAAATGAAGGAAGCCGCCATGGTGGACGGCGCAAATCATTTTCTTATAATGTTCGTCATATATATGCCGCTCGCTCTGCCCTGCCTTGCCGTAATGCTTATAGGTATGGTTATAGGCTTCTGGAACGATTATATGACCTGCCTTATATATCTGCCCGACCTTAAAGGGTGGCACACCATAGGCACGAAGATAATAGATATTATCGATCTTTACGGCGCGGGCGGTAACGGGGTTCCGTACTATTCGAGGATATACGGAATATCGTTTATGTTCATTTTGCCGCCGATAGTAGTATTTCTTATTTTCCAACGGTTCTTTATTTCCGGGCTTGCAATGGGCGCGGTGAAAGGATAAAACAACAATGGCCGGAAGGTCAAATAAATTAAAGGAGAAGATGATAAAATGAAGGCACGAACAAAGAAAATTACAATTGTTCAACTGTTTGTTATCGCGTGCGCTTGTTTTTGCGCGTCGCTGTTTTTAACAAACTACGGAAAAGCAAATGCGGAAGGGGAAATAAAATTGCCTTTCGCTACGGCGGCAAACTACTGCTCATCGGAAGTGACCGAGGCAACTTTCAACGAGATTCCGATGAAGGGAGTATCGAGCGTAGGGGATATTGCGTATTGGAACTATATGATCAGATATGCTGCGTCGATAAACCACGTTGACGTATTGGATATAGTCGGTAACGGAACGGCGGGAGATCCTTCCTCCTATACGGGCGCGTTTGAGTTTTACGTTTACGCTGATACCGCAAATAATCCGTCTGCGGTCATATTGCAG
>JAFTDZ010000183.1 GCA_017453885.1 Clostridia bacterium | reverse complement strand
GATAACAAAAATTTGTCAAACGTTTTGAAGTTGTTTTTCAAAATTTTTTTATTCAAGCGGCGACTTTCCGCATAATCCGCAACAAACAACTGCGGATATTTGAATAATTATAATTGCCACGCGCGGCGTAAACATATTTCGCCGCAATTTTCCGGCTGTGTAAAACAATGCATTATACGGTAAAAGGTCACAGAATCCCTCCCGTGACCTTTTATATCTACTATATCTTTCGCTTAAAAATCAGATAAAAACGGCAAAAGAAGAAAACAAAACTCAAGCCGTTTGATCTTCTCCGTCCTCATCTTCCGCCTTTTCGATTACTGCCTTACCGTTATCGATTTTAAGCGTAAACACATCTCCCGAAGTGGTAATTACGGTGTAAACGCCGCTATCTTCGTCCTTAACCGTTTCGCTGCTGAAATACTCTGTTCCGTTGAAGCAGAGAATAATGAGCGTATCCTCTTTGAATTCCGCAAAGCCGGTACCGTCCTCGGTAATATACATATCCACGCTTTCCTTTGTTACCGTCACCGATTTATAGGCGGGCATCAAGGAGACGTTTTCACCTAATTCTTCCGGAATATCCTCGACGAAGTCAAGGCGGTAATAAGCGGTCGAAACGTATTTTCCGTCTTCGTCGGTCGTTCGGGAAATATAATAATATTCGTTACGCAGACGGACTAAATTCGAGAAAGGAATCTCTTCGCCGTCCTTTTCAAGCGAAACACTGAAATACAAACCCTGAGATAAGTTGTAATCCGACGCTACTATACGTTCCGCAATGAAGGTGTAACCGTCTTCGGCAGTAAGGCGTTCGGTACGCGTTACGGCGTAGATGAGATATCCGTAAGAGCGGAGATACGGATGCATCTGCACGGTATAATATAAGTTGTATTCGAAACCGTCATCCGCGGTAAATACCGCCTTTACAATATCTCCCGCGCCGTATGCGCCGTAATCATCGGTTTCAAAAGAGATTAGCGAGCCGCGCGCGTCGTATATGCCGGAATCGGTATAGAAACTTCCTGAAAGATAAGATGCCGAAACCTCTCCGTCTTCATTGAAATTGCGGCTTTCGGTCAATACGCCGAAACTGTTTTGCAACGTCATTCCGAAATAGTTGTAGTAGTAATAATAATACAGATAGCGGTAAGCCTGATATGTGACAGACGAACTCATAGAATTGATTTCGTAAACGCAGTCGGTAAAATCGCCGTCTTCATTCATACCGTGATACTCAACGGTTATATCGAAGCGCAGATTTCCGTTTGTAACGTACAGATAATACGTTCCGTTTTCCCTCTGCGCGCGGTTTACGTAACACGGGTAAGACTCACCGCCCGCCACTATAGTGCCGGCAACCCTGTACGTGTCGTTACCGTTAGGTGAAAAACTCAATTTTTCAAGCGGTATCAACTCGTCCGAACCTTGAATTTTAACCGGATATTTGCTTGCGGATTCGGTTTTGCGGGTGAACTCTATGGCAAAACCGTCGCTCGCGTAATATGTTTTTTCATTGAAGTTTTTAGTGGCGGTAAACGGGCCGAAATTCTCGGCTACAAACCCGTATTCGTTCGCGGACGGATCGGAAACGTTGCGGCGGTAAATTATCACGTTATCGTCAACTACGTTATAATACAATCTCTCGCCGTCGAACATGGCAAAGCCGTATTTTGAAAAGAGCAATGAATCCAACGAGGACGAGGATGTAAAGTATCCGCGTTCTTTGAAAACAGAAGGATATGCGATGCCGGTTTGCAGGTCGTAATTATAAATACAGGCTTCGTTCTCGGCATCGTTAACAAAATACAGCATATTTTCCGTTATGAAAATATACGTTCCGTTTTGCTTCCTGCCTTTCTTATCGTAAGATACGGCGTTGCCTATATCGTCGAGAACGAGGACCGTCCAATCTTCGGGGCTTACAAAAGTGCTTACGCTTACACTGTGACTTACGGCAAACACGTTATATACGTTTCCGCCTATAGCGCCTACGGTGAATTTGCCTTCGAAAGTCTTTTCGGTTATCCCTTCATTGAATACAAGGGTAATAAACTCGCCGTTGACGTAATAATCACCGTCGCCGTCAACGGGGTTTTCGGTATCGTCGAGCGAGTAAACGGAAAGTTTGCCGTAACCGTTAAGGCGAACGAGATATTTATACTCGAAGTTGTCGCGCAAAAGGTAGGAGCCGTATTCCTTTCCCCTCAGCGTAAAGCCGTTATCCGATAAGTCAAAACGGTATTTTTCGGAGCCGGACTCCATAAGTACAACGTTTTCTTCTTCGATCAGATATGCTCCGCTGTACTCCGTTCCGTCTTCCGCAACGTAAGTAGAATACAAACCGTAACCGTCGAGAATAAGCATTGTGTCGCCGTTTTCGTATTGCGCGCCGCGCTCGGTATCGCGCATGATGAAATAAACCTTGCCCGAAACGGTAATGAAAACGTATTCGAAAGTTATTCCTTCCGAAGCGAAGGTATAAACTTCCGTACCGCCATACGAAAAACCCGTACTTTCCGACCTGCCGTTATACGTAACGGCTTCTCCGTCGCCTTCAGCCGCAACCGAATAAACATAACCGCCCTTACCGTTATAAGACAGAGTTTCACCCTCCGTCGCAGAGCCGTTAATGCCGTAGCGAACGGCGGTGTAGGGCGCGCCGTCAAGG
>JAFTDZ010000182.1 GCA_017453885.1 Clostridia bacterium | reverse complement strand
TTGTCCGCGTTCTGTATCCCGCTTTGAAGTATATCGAGCCCGTAAACGTCGGCGCATTCGGGTGAAGATATAGCCGCGATATCCGCGCGGTCGCCCTCGGCTACCATTCGCGCCGCAACGGCCGTGTTCTCCACCACGGTAACCTTTGCGAGCGGGAATTTTTTTATATATTCCGAACATTGATTTATCGCTTGTTCGTGAGAGACAATTTCCTTAACGTCGGACAAAGAAGCGCCCTTTTTCGCAAGTAAACAATGTTTTACCTTTAGCCGCAGGGTGCGGGCGATATAAAATTTGTGCTTGAGAACGAGGTCGTAAACCGCGTTTACCGAACCTGCCGTACTGTTTTCTATAGGAAGTATCCCGTAGCGGCAAAGCCCCTTTTCTATCGCGGTGAAAACGCCGTTGAAATCCTTGAAATACAGTATGTCGCTTATCTCGAAAAGCCTTTCGCACGCGAGCATCGAGTACGCGCCGGCTATTCCCTGACAGGCTACCGTAGCCGAAACGGGGAATTCCGAACCCGTCCGCTCTATCGCCTCGGTTATCTCTTTGCCGAGGGGAGATTCCACGTCCGTATAGCGTGTCTGGTAGGCCTTGCTGACGTCGAATATCTTCTCGTAAACCTGCTTTAAGTAAACCTTCTTGTCGTCGCCGACGCGCGCGGTAACGCGGTTTATCACGCTCTTTTCCCTGTTGTGATCGGCAACGGACAAGCCGCTTTCCGCCTTTGCCTCGCCTATCTCGCGGGCAACGTTCATTCTCTCGTCGAAAAGGGTTGCGATCTTCTCGTCTATGTCGTTGATCTGCTGTCTTAACTGTTCTAATTTTTCCATTTTATATCTCCTGTCGTTCGCAACTATTGTATATCTGCGCAATTTATCATAGCGAGCGCCGCCATCGCCTCGACCACGGGTACCGCCCGCGGAACAAAGCAAGAATCGTGCCTGCCCTTTATCTCTATCGTTACGTTTTCACGGGTTTTAAGGTTGACCGTTCTCTGCTTTTTCGCTATCGACGGAACAGGCTTGAACGCCACGCGGAAGGTTATGGGCATTCCGTTCGCCAGCCCCCCGTTTATTCCGCCGTTGTTGTTGGTGAAAGTTCTGACGGAGCCGTTTTCGTCGTAATAAAATTCGTCGTTCGCGCTGCTGCCGCGCATCGAAGAAATGGCGAAACCGCTGCCGAATTCTATTCCCTTGACCGCGGGGATAGCGAAAATATTTTTGGATATCTCGCTCTCGATACTGCCGAGAAGGGGTTCGCCGCTACCCGCGGGAACGCCGAAAATACAGCACTCTATAACTCCGCCGCAGGAATCTCCTTCGGCCGCCGCGCCCTCTATTTCGCGCAGCATAGCGGGTTTATAACTTTCGTCAAGCAGGGGAAAATCGCTTTCTCCCGCCGAAATAACGGCGGTTTCGTCTATCTCCCCGAACCTATAACCGGCGCCCGAAACGCCGCCTATCGCCTGAACGTAACCGCCTATTCTTATCCCCTTGGCGTTGAGTATCTGCATGGCGACGCCGCCTGCCGCAACCATGGGCGCGGTCATTCTTGCGGAAAATTTTCCGCCGCCGGAATGATCGTATTCTTCGCCGTACTTCATATACGCGGCGTAATCCGCGTGCGACGGGC
>JAFTDZ010000181.1 GCA_017453885.1 Clostridia bacterium | reverse complement strand
GATATGGAAAACAAGCAAAGTCCGCTTATGAATAGTTATAAGGATAATATGAGCAAGGATTTCGGAGTGGATCCTTACGAAAATTAAAAAAGAAAAAAGAGGGTTTACAAATGAGTAAATCCTCTTTTCATATCTTTTATTTTTACAGTTGCCAGTCTATTTCGGTCATTCCGTGTTCTTTCAGAAATGCGTTGCATTTCGAAAAATGCCTGCAACCGAAAAATCCGTTGAAAGCCGAAAGGGGGCTTGGGTGTGCGCATTCGAGAATAAGGTGTCTGGATGCGTCTATCAGATTTTTTTTGCTTATCGCAATGCCGCCCCAAAGCATAAATACCATAGGCTTTTCGCGGTCGGAAAGTTTTTTTATAACCGTATCGGTAAACCATTGCCAACCGCAGTCCTTGTGCGAGTTGGCTGCGCCCTGCCGAACGGTGAATACAGTGTTCAGAAGCAAAACGCCGTTCACCGCCCATTTGGTCAGGTTGCCGTAATTTTCAGGCTCGGTTATGCCCAAATCGTCCTTTATCTCTTTATAGATATTTTTCAGGGAAGGGGGAAGTTCCACGCCGTCTTTCACGGAAAAGCATAGCCCGTGCGCCTGCCCGGGATTGTGATACGGATCCTGCCCGAGTATCACGCATTTCACCGCGTCGTAAGGCGTATAACGGAAACAGTTATACAGATCGTGCATAGGCGGATATATCGTTTTGGTGAAATATTCCGTCTTGAGAAAATTCCGTATTTTTTTATAGTTTTCGCTTTCGAAAACATCCTTCAGAACTCCGTCCCAACCACCGCCTAATTCGATCATAACGCTCTCCTTTTTTATTATATTTTAACACCGTTCGGCATTTTTGTCAATCGCGGGTATATATTTTTTCCGATCTGTCGATAATAGATGCGAAAAGGAGGTGTTTTACTATGAATCCGTTTGAATTGCACCCGAAAAGAATAAAAGGCAACTATTATCCGCTCACCCAACTCGCGCTGAAGTGTTACGATAAGTACGAAGTTGATCCTTATACCAAAACGAGGATCATTCTTATGAACGGCACGGAATTTGAATCCGTGTGGTTCTACCATCAGTTCGCGAGGCATTGTTCCAACAACGATCTCCGCAGGGATATAGCGGATATACGAAGGGTGGAACAGCAACAGCAAAAGAGGATAGGTTCGCTCAAACCCATAGACGAAACCATTCTCGAAACCACTTTGAGTTACGAGCAACTCGCGGTGGATCTCACGGCTATTCTGGCGCAGAGAGAAAAGAATCCCGCCGTGCGCGATCAACTTAATTTCGCCCTGCTCGAAGACTTCGACCACCTTTACCGCTTCACCGATCTCCTCGAGATGGAAGAGGGGCAAAATTACAGAAAACTTATAGGAAATTATACTGAAATTATGCCTGGCAGACCGACCGTTGCGGAGCACAGAAACCCTGTTGACGATATAAGAAAGCCGGTTAATTTCATGCTTGCCGATCCGTTGACGAAAATAAACGTCAGCACGATAATCGCGGCGGAACAGCAGACGATGAATTACTATATGAACGTAGCCGGCTTCTACCACAGCGATAAGGGCAGAAGACTGTTCAGCGAGATAGCGATGATTGAAGAACAGCACGTAAGCGGATACGAGAGCCTGAAGGATACGAATATGACCTGGCTTGAAAGTATGCTCAACCACGAATACAACGAGTGTTATCTCTACTATTCTTGCTACTGCGACGAATCGAACGCCAACGTTAAAAAAGTGTGGGAGAGGCATTTCAACGACGAACTCGTTCACCTGCAGCGCGCCGCCGAACTTCTCGCGAAGTACGAGGGGAAAAACTACCGCGAAGTTATACTCAATCCGGATTTCCCGCAACTGCTCACCTTCCGCGACAACAAAAAGTATATAAGGGAAGTGCTTAAAAACATTCGCCTTACGGCGCAGATGGAAACTTATACTTCCGTTTCGAATCTTGCCGAAAACAATACTTTCAACCTGTACCAGAATCTTGTACTAAAAAACCCTGACGAGGCGCCGAGCCATTTGGTCATCGACGAGTATATCAGAAAAAACGGAGAGGATCTTCGGTTTGAAACGGCGGCTCACCCTGAAAAAGCGTTGCAAGACAGAAAGACCGATAACGTTACTATCGGCAGGGTAAAGAACGGTTAAGAAAAAGGTTCGGCAAGTGCCGAACCTTTTGATTTTTACTCTTTTTCCGCCAGAACTTTCTGATAGGCTTCGAGTACGAGTTTACCTATCTCTTCTCTGATCTCCGATTTTATCGGGTGGGCAATATCCTTGAATTCTCCGTCCTTCGTTCTTCTGGACGGCATTGCCACAAAGAGTTTATCGGGGCCGGCAATGACCTTCAGATCGTGTACGACGAAGCAATCGTCAATGGTGATCGATGCAACGCCTTTAAGTTTCTCGTCGCCATTTACAATGCGAACTCGGATGTCTGTGATTTGCATAATATTCCTACCTTTAATTATATTAGCAAATTTTACTTTGCGTACATATATTATAACACAAAACCAAAAAATATACAATCCTTTTTTATAAATTTTTGAAAATTTTTCAAATTTTGACAAAACGTTTAATTATTTCATACTATGAAATATGAATAATTGCTTATTTAATCAAAGATATTTTCTCGTCGGCATAGGCGGGATAAGCATGTCCGCCATTGCGGAATATCTTATAAAAAAGGGCTGCTTCGTTTCCGGCAGCGACCTTACCGACGGGTTTGAAACGAAAAAACTCCGTTCTCTCGGCGCGCGGATATTCATCGGGCACGACGGAAAGAACGTTTTCGGTTCCGACGCGGTTATATACAATTCCGCCGTAAAACCCGATAACCCCGAACTTTACGCCGCGCGAAAATTAGGCTTGCCCGTAGTCGACCGCGTTGCCTTTCTAAATAAGATAGCGGACGGGTTTTCTCTTAAGATAGGCGTGGCGGGCTGCCACGGTAAGACCACTGCTACCGCAATGCTCGCCGGCGTTCTGCGGCAGGCGCGCAAAAAGTTTCTTATGCACCTCGGCGGAGAGGATATAGACTGCGGAAATATGTATTTTTCCGGCAACGATATTTTTCTCACCGAAGTATGTGAGTTCAACAGAAATATAGACAGGTTCGATACGGATGTTTCCTGCGTGCTGAACGTCGGGTTCGACCACGCGGATTGTTACAGGGATATCGAAGATATTAAAAACGCTTACTACTATTTTCTCGACAGGTCGGATTTTAGAATCGTAAACGCGGACGACGAATATCTTTCCCGCTACGGCAAGGACGCGTTGTCGTTCGGACTTTATCGGGGGGATATAATCGCGCGCAATGTTTCGCTAAACGGGGGAATGCCCGAATTTCAAGTAAAATACGGGGGAAAAGACCTTAAAATAAACCTTAGCGTTTACGGCGAGCATAACGTTTACAACGCGCTTTGCGCCGTAGCCGCCGGCAAACTTCTCGGAATAAGCGGAGAAACGGTTGCCGAAGGGCTTGAACGTTTCAAAGGTATAAAGCGTCGGTTTGAAAAGACGGGATACATAAACGGGGCGGAAGTCGTATGCGATTACGCACATCACCCAACCGAACTT
>JAFTDZ010000016.1 GCA_017453885.1 Clostridia bacterium | reverse complement strand
CGCAGAAAGGAAATAAGATCCGTTTTGTTATAGCAAAAAATTTCATTGTCGTCAAACCTGCCGGTCAGATATTTTACCGACAGGTTTTCTTTTGTTTCGCAGTAGTCCCTGAAGCCGTTGAACCGTTGACGGAAACTGTCGGCATACCTTATATCCCCCAGAAAACACAGGTTTTTATGCCCCATAGAGGCGAGGTATTCCGCCGCGTGGTAGCCGCCGTGATAGTTATCTATAAGTATCTGGTCAAGGTCGGATGCCATATAGTTAGTCTGGTCTATAAGCACTATGGGTATGTTTAGTTTCTTTAGCGTGGAGCATATCTCGTGCGTGGCTAACTGCGAAATTATTATTATTCCGTTGGGCTTCGACGCCGCTATCTTATGGCATATGGCGTTCAGGTCGATGGTCACTCCGTCCGCAAAGAACATATTCTGGCAGGAGAGTATTTCGAGGTTTATCTTTTGCTGAGTAAGTTCGTTTTCCACACCGGCGATTATTTTCGACCAGAACGTATCCTTGAACATCTGCGTGCTCGAAATCAGGAACATTACCGATCGTTTCGTCTTTTTCGACGATTTGCATTTGCTGAAGTCGTAACCGTTCTCGAGGGCGTAAAGCCGAATTTTGCTGCGCATTTCTTCACTCACGCCGTATTTATCCGAAAGGGCGAACGAAACGAGCGTTTTAGATATGTTGAAGTGCGCCGCTATCTGTTCCATAGTTAATTTTTTCATAACGACATTATTTTATACCAACCGAAAAAATTTTGCAAGCGTATTAAACAAACTTAACAAAATTTACCTTTTGATTTTTTTTGCGAGGAGTTTTGCCCGCGCGCGCGAATAAAAACGCTTTTCATTATAGATTAAAGCCCTTTTCAATAAAACTAAACAAAACAAGTTTGTATCTAAACTGCTAAACTTTTTTTTATAAACATATTGAAAAACGCCTGCGGGCGTGTTATAATTTAGAAAAAAAGGAGAGGAAAAAATGAAACGGTTTATCATTGTTTGTCTTTGCCTTGTAGCGACGGTTTCGCTCTTATTCGCCGCATACGGTTGCGGCAAAAAAGAGAACGAAAAACAGCCGGATGGCGCGAAGACGGAAAAAGTTTATGCTTTCGATCTCGGCGCCGTGCGCCTCGAAGAGGGCACGTTGCTGGAAAAGCAGAGGGAAAACGAAAATTACCTCAAGAGTCTTAACGTAGATAAACTTCTTTATTTCTATTACAGAACGGCGGGTTTGCAGGTGAGGAACAACGTTTTGCCCTACGGCGGATGGGAAGCGGGCAACACAGGCGGCTCGGTAGCGGGGCATACGCTCGGTCACTACCTGTCGGCAATATCCATGCTATACGCCGAAACGGAAGACGAATGGTACCGCAATACGGTGAACGACATAGTTTCCGAACTGAAGAGATGCCAAAACGCCGCGGGTTACGTATTCCCGAGGCCGGAAAGCGATTTTGACGCGGTGCTCAGGGGAACGGGCGACAGCGGCGTTATCTTTTACACTATGCACAAAGTGCTCGCCGGACTTCTGGACGCTTATAAATACGCTTATAACGACGATGCGTTAGTTATAGCGAGCGACCTTATAAATTGGACGTATTCAAAAGTTTCCACCCTGAACACCAATCAAATAGAGGCTATGCTCCGCATAGAGTACGGCGGAATGAACGAGGTTTGCTATTCCGTTTACGAGATAACAAAGGACGAAAGGCACCTTAAAGTTGCGCAGATATTCGATGAAAAACTGCACTTGTATTCCTGGTCGAACGGCTCCGACAATCTGAGCGGTCTGCACGCCAACACGCAGATACCCAAGGCAGTGGGCTTCGCGAAGGGTTATATGGTCACGGGCGACAAGTCCCTTTTGCAAGCGGCTGAATATTTTTGGAATATAGTTGTAAATAAACGTACTTTCGCTACGGGCGGAAACGCCGAAAACGAACACTTCGGTCCGGCAGGCGTTATCTCCGATCAATTATATTTCAATCCGGACGAAACCTGCAATATATACAATATGTGCAAACTCTCCTCCTATCTCTACGAGATAACCGGCGAGAACAAATACGCCGATTACCTCGAAAGGGCGCTTCTGAACGGAATAGCCGGAAGCATCGACGAGGACGGTTGCAAAACATATTATCAATGGCTTTCTACCGACGCGACCAAACTTTTCCACTCGGCGGAAGAATCCTTCTGGTGCTGTACGGGCACGGGTATGGAATCCTTCTCCAAACTCGCTTCAACTCTCGGGTATAAAACCGATAAGGGAGTGAAGATAAATATTTTCCAGAGCGCGACTTATAATTATAACGAAACGAGTTTCTCCCTCGAAAACGACGGAGAAAAGAACAAGATAACCTTCCTTACGGGCGGCAAGTTCGAACTTCAACTGCGCGTTCCCTATTATGCGAACGGAACTCTGCTCGTTGTGAACGGCACCACCGTGCAATCGAAAGAGGAAGGCGGATATATAAAGTTGAACAGAACGTTCAACGCCGGCGACGTGATAGATTATCAGATAAATTACGGCGCTTACGCTGAACCGACTTTTGACGATAAGGACGTTTTTGCCGTGAAATACGGGCCTTATTTGCTCGCCGCTGTCGGCAAACGTTACGAAAAGAGGAACTACATCGCGGCGGCCGAGGCTCAACTTTCCGATCTGAGCGGTAACGTTACCGAAACGGACGGCGGCTACGTTATGGATATAGGCGGGGAAATGATCCCGATGAAGAGATACTGCGATATAGTTGACGAAACCTACACTGCGTATTTCCAAAGGGTGAACGAACTTCCCGATGAGGTCGAAACGGAAGATATAGCGATGCGTTCGGAAGTTATTACCGACCTCGCGTATTCCAAAAAGCACTCAGCGAAAATGGCGCATAATATCTGGTACGATTATTCCGGTTCCTGCGCCTATTTAGAGGCGGTGAACGACGGTTACGTCGGAGTCGATTCCCTTGCCAAATCGCCGTACAGCAACAGTTTATTTGCGTTTTACGTGCCTTATTGCGTTATACCGGCGGGCAATCATTGGATAGGGCTGGACTTCGGCTCCGAAAAGGAAATAAGCAGTCTTTCGGTTTATTTCTACGATAATTACGCCTTGGTAAAGGCTCCCGAAAGTTATTCCGTTCAATACTGGACGGGAAGTACTTGGACGGATGTTTCCAACCGGACCGAAGCCACCACCGCGAGGGATCGCTACAACACCGTGAGTTTCGATAAAGTCACCACGTCGCGCGTTCGCATAACTATGTATTCCCCCAAACAGACGGGAATTATAGAAATAAAAGTAAAATAATTTTTTAGGAGGGTAAAATGAAAAAGACACTTTGTTTTGCGCTTGTCGCCTTGTTCTTCGGAATGCTGGCGGCGGCTTCGAACAACTACGTCGGCGGCGTTAAAGCCGAGGACGTAAATCTGTTCCCTAACGGCAGTTTCGAAAACGAAGGCGTAGCCGATCAGTACGAACTGCAATGGGGTGCCCAAGTTTACACAGCCACGGGCGAGGACGATGAAAACGTCAGGACAGGCAGCAAGTCGATACTCCTCGATTGCAGCGACGGCAACTGGAAACCTCTTGCCCGCAACACTTCTCTTTCTTCCGATATTGTTACCGGAAGGGAATACGAACTCACCATGTACGTCAAAGCGACTGACGGCTTCCTCGGATACGCTTTCCTGCGTGTTTATTACAACGCCGATCAAGGCGCGCGCGTTGACGATCAAAGCGTTTATTTCGCGAACAACGAGAGCGGAATAGAGGGCGTTTGGGAAAAGGTCACTTACAAATTCACTCTGAACCCGACTTACGGCGATAATGTGGCTACCGCCGGTTTCAGATTCGTATTCTTCGAGGCGAACGTGATCGAGGCAGGTAAAATTTATATCGACGATATAAGCCTGACGGAGATTCCTTCCGAACCCGTAAATACGGGCGTGAACCTGCTTTCCAACGGAAGTTTCGAAAGCGAAGGCGTAGCCGATCAGTACGAATTACAATGGGGCGCTCAACTTTACACGGCTACGGGCGATGATGACGAAAACGTCAGGACAGGTAGCAAGTCGATACTTCTCGACAGCAGCGACGGCGCCTGGAAACCTCTTGCCCGCAACGTTTCCCTCACGTCCGATATAGTTACGGGAAGGGAATACGAACTCTCTATGTACCTGAAAGCGACCGAAGGTTTCCGCGGATACTCGTATCTCCACGTATATTACGACGCGCCGCAAAGCACCCCCGTGGATAATCAGGACGTTCACTTCGCAAATAACGAAAGCGGAGTAGAGGGCGTTTGGGAAAAGGTCACTTACCGATTCACTCTCAACCCGACTTACGGTGATAACGTGCCGACCACCGGTTTCAGATTCTCGTTTTTCGGTGGGCAAGTGGTTGCTCCCGGTAAAGTTTACATCGACGATATAAGTCTTACGAAAATACCTCTCGAGGGTGAAGATCTCACCGCCGCGCACATAAGCGTTGACGCAACTACGCTTTCGATAGGGCATAAACTCTCGTTCGATCTTCCGGCGGCAACCGCTACCGGAACGGCAAGCGACGGAACTACCACGGATATAACCGACGATATAAGGGTTACCGTCGAACACAATAACGGTACCGACTGGTACACGGTCGAAGGATACGACGGCGTTCCGTTGAGCGGGAACACCAAGTCTTTCGCTCCCGACTGGCACGGATATTACAGGGTTACCTACACGGTATCCTACGAGGGCAAGACGGACAGCGTAACCGTTAATATGAACGTTCAGGATACCCTTCAAGGGGTAAAAGTTACCGACGCGTATAAAGAAATAATCATCGAGAAAGGCGAGGAATACGACTTCTCGGGAATAAATGTAAACAAAATACTTTCCTATTCGGGCGAAGTTCCCGCCGCCGCCGGAGAATACGAAATAATTTACGGCAATTACGATAAAGACGTTATAGGCGAATACACCGTGACCGTTAAGATGACCGCGGCTTATTACGGAAACGACGTGGTCGTTAT
>JAFTDZ010000180.1 GCA_017453885.1 Clostridia bacterium | reverse complement strand
TAAATAAAAAAGAGAGGAAAAAATTATGAAAACGATTCAAAAAACCGAAACCATAAAAGAAGGCCCGATAGTAAAACCCTGCCACGTAAACGTAGAGGCGGTGTGGAGCAAATTTCCCGTCCGCCGCCGCGTGAGCGAGGAAATAAACGAATATCTTTTCAAAAAGATCTCCGCAAACTCCCCCGCCGAAAGGTATTGACCGCGCCCGAACCTCGCCCGCTATCCATACGAGGCGGATCCGTTCTCACCGAAACGATCCGCCCGTATCGCCTTACTTCTTTGCCGACAAATTTTTGCCGGCTTTTATTTTTTAATATTAAACCTCTTTAACAGTTATACGAAATTTTTGATTATTGTTAAATTCTAAAACCAGAGCGTCACCCGTTACCGTAAACATTGCAACATAATAATCCGCCATTATAACTTTCAAATCGCTCAATAAATCCTTTTCGCTTACAAAAAAATCGTATTTATATTATATACCTCGTTTTTGTCAGCGGTCAACAATTTGCTGACGGTTTCGTAGATAATATTTTGTGATAAAAGAGGAGATTTTGTATGAATTTGTCGAAATTTCAGGAAAGGCTTTCCGAATTGCTTTTTGAAAAGGAAACCAACCCGCCGGCTCTCGCGAAGGAACTCGGCTGTAACAGAAGCACGCTCAACCGCTACCTTTTCGGCAGTCGTATGCCGTCGGTGGAATTCGTGATACGGCTCGCGGATAATTTCAACTGCACTACGGACTTCATTCTCGGGCTTGAAGATGAAAACCGCGCGCAAGAATTTTTGCCCGTTCCGCCCTTCAAAGATCGCTTTCCCGTCGTCCTCGAACATTTCGGCGTAACGAGATACCGCCTTGCGAAAGATGCGGAAATATCCGAATCCTGCATATACACCTGGCAGCGCGGCGGCAAATTCCCCTCGCTCGACAGCGTTGTGAAAATCGCCGAATACCTTGACTGTTCCGTAGATTTCCTTCTCGGCCGCTCAAAAGAATAAATAATTATCCCGAAGAATATAGAACGTCAAAAGCCCCGTAAAACACGCGTTTTACGGGACTTTTTAATAATTTCATCTTTTATTTTACACTATCTTTTTCACGAAGGCGCGGCGACGTTTATGTAATTCGCTGTCGAAGATCTTGAACTGATTCTGAATATTGTAGTTGTCTTCCAAATTCAGGTTGGTTTCGGCGTGATCGAGATTATTATCCACTATCATCTTCATAACGCCCCAAATAAGCGCGCTGCTCACGCCCTTGTTCTTATACTCCGGCGCGACGCCTACAAGCGCCAGATCGAGTACCTTCGGTTTTTTAAGCGCCTTCAACACGCGAAGCAGCGTGGGAATGGTCAGCCTGCCGCCGGACTTCTGCACCGCCTCGCCTATCGCGGGGAACCCTAAACCGAAACAAACGACCTTATCGTTTTCATCGAGGATGACCGCTACGTAACGCATATCCACGATAAGTTTGAAGTTTGCGATAAGGTTGTTTTTCATCGCCTCGGTGAAGGGTACGGTCATATACAGGTCGTCGTACGATACGTCCAAAAGGTCGAATATGCCGTCGGCGTAACGCTTTATGAAGTCCCTCGTGTTCTTCGCGGTACCCATGCGGAGATTGTATTTTTTAAGCATCATTGAACTTATGCGGGGGATGCGGTCGTCAAGCACCTTCGGAGCGCGGAGTTTGCGTTCCGTCCAATCCACCTCTTTGCCGTAACCGCAGTTTTCTATAAGCCTTTGATAATAATCGTAATTATACTGTTCCTCGAAGGTCGAGATCTGGTCAAAACCTTCGATAAGCAACCCTTCTCTGTCCAGATCGGAAAATCCGAGCGGCCCTACCACCTCTTCCATTCCGTGACTTTTCGCCCAGTTTTCTACCGCGCCGAAAAGAGCGTCTGCCACTTCCTGATCGTCAATAGAATCAAAGCGGGTAAAGCGAACGCGTTTCTGCTTCCACTTCTCGTTGGAAGCGTGCTGAAGAATACCGGAAATCCTCCCCACCATCTCGCCGTCGCGATAGGCGTTGTAATAAACGGCTTCCGCCTGATCGCAATAAAGATTGTTTTTATCGAAAAGTTTCATTTCGTCGCCATAGAGAGGCGGAACGAAATACGGGTTGCCTTTATAAAGTTTGAGCGGAAACCTTACGAATTGCTTCCTCTCCTTTTTAGTGGTCACTTCTTTTACTTCAATCATAGTATATTCTCCTGTAAATTCCGTAGCGGCGTTGATTTTATCTGTGTATTGCGTGGAAACTTATGCCCACTCCATCCGGCCCGCAATGGCTGCCCGCCGTGGGATTGACGATAACGTATTCGAGGCGGAGATCGTCTCCGTATTTCTGAAGCATCATATCTCCGAGTTCCTTCGCTACGTCGGGCGCGTCCGTATGCGCGATTATAACGCGGTGATCTTTGATGTGGTCGCCGAGTTCTTCTACCTTGTCCATTATTTTGGCAAGCGTCGCCTTGCGGCCGCGGGCTTTATCGCAGGAAGTCATCATCCCGTCGCTGCCCATATATATTATGGGGCGGATACCTATAAGGTTGCCCATAAACGCGGCGAAGTTCGTTACCCTGCCGCTCCTGCGGAAAAAGTTGAGGTGTTCCGCGAAAAAATAAATGGCGAACTTATCCACTTCCGTCTTTGCCCACTCGGTGATCTCTTCGGGCGTTTTGCCGGCAAGATATAAATCGCCTATCTCTTTAACTATATTCAGGCTGCCTATGGTTATGCCTTTTGTATCTATAAGATACAATTTGCGTTCGGGGTATTTTTCCTTAAGTTCCTTTTCCGCAACGTTCAGCGCGTTGAACGTTCCGCTCATCGCCCTCGAGAAGTGAACGTACATAACGTCTTTCCCTTCCTTGAAGAACGGCTCAAAATATTCCATATATCTCTCGGGGCTCAAGCCGCTGGTTTTGGGCATAACGCCCTTGCGCAGCATATCGTAAAACGCGTGCCCGTCGAACGTATCGAAATCTTCGTAAGGAAAAACTTCCTTATCGTCTATGGAATACGGCATACTGATAAGGTGGTAGCCGAACCCCCTCGCCACTTCGGGCGTAATATCCGTATCGGTATCGGTAAATAATATAAACATAAATTTGACCGCCTTTTTTACAAAATTCTTTTTTATTATACTCTATCGGAAATTTTTTGTCAACACAAAAATGCCGTTGTGTTTTTTTCCTCGCCCGTGCGGATAAACCGTTGACTGTTTCCCCGCGGAATGTTATAATATATTCGTAAAAAGTTAATGTATAAGATTTTAATATCCGAAAATATAAGATCGAGTATAAGAAAACATCGTTATTTTAATCAAGCGACGGATTGGGCAAAAATATTTTTAGGAGAATAAAATATGTTCAAAATCGACTATAATCCGGTATTAAAACGGTGGGAAGAGAGAAAAAAGGTATTGCCTGAAGAAACGCGCAAGGAGCTGGAGGATTTTTCAAACAGATCGGTCATAAAGGGCGAAAACCTGACGGTTTTGAAACGCGTGCGTAAATTCGAACTGAAAGACGGGGATATTTTTCTGTGTTCTTTGAACGGCAAAGTATATTATTACGGAAAAATATTGAAAGCAAAGATAGATAATGAACAAGATCCTTGGATAAGTCAAGGTTCGATGGTTTGTATATCTCGTGAAAAAACCACAACAAAAGATTTAAGTAATTATAAAGGAGATTATTCTAACCCGTTAGGGCTGTTTATAGTTACACGACAGTATTGGACAGGCGGATATTTTGAGACTATAGGAAATATTCCTTTAACCGAAGAAGACAAAAATTTTGACTACGGATTTTACGATAAAGATTTTATCGGTCCGATGGGAGGATTTTACAAAGAAACCGGTGAAATGTTGGATTACATGCCTAAATATGTATATAGTTTTGGAATAAGTACGTTAATCGGTGTTTATATGATGTTAAAAGAAGAAGCAATTATAGATCCGTCTTTATTGACAATGGATTAAATATTGATAGCCCCTTTGAGGATACAAAGGGGCTGAATATTAAATGATAATACCATTTTTAATTGTTTT